>NZ_RZOM01001300.1:0-1469 GCF_003999175.1 Mesorhizobium sp. M7A.F.Ca.ET.027.03.2.1
GCACGACGCTGTTGGGCTCGACATCGGGAATGATCAGCGCGCGGTCGCCATTGGCCTCGGCGGTGCCTTCGTAGATCGAAAATCGCAGCTTCTTTGGTGGAATGCGCACGCCGCCGGACAGCACTGCGTCGAGCTTGAGGCCGCCGGCGTCGAGCACGAGACTTTCGCGCTTGGCGTCCTTGCCGACAGTGATGCGCTTGGTGGCGCCGGCCCGGCCGTAGGAGGCGTGAACCAGATAGCTGCCGGGTTCGAGCTGGAAGACGGCGGTGCCGCCATGGGAGGAGGCAACCATCGGCAATTTGCCGTTGACGGCTTCGGGCTTGAAAACCCGCCAGACGATGCCGCGCGTGATGTCGGAACCCTTGTCGGTCAGTTGGGCGGACAATGTGATGGCGCCGCCGCCGCTCAGCGCCAGCGACGTCTCGCCTTTCGGCGTCGCGTAGCTCGAAATTCCCGGAAGCTTCAGGTCGGTGACACCGTCGACGTTCTGCGCCACGGCAAGCGAAACCGGCGCCATGAATATCAGCGCGCCGAGCCAGACCAGGAAAAGACGGACAGTCCCCTCAAACATGCCTTGCGTTGAAGCCCATGGCGGTGGCAATTTCAAGGCTTAAGAGTTGAAACGACTCTTCCCTCCGGCGTATCCCGCGCCAATGCCCGAGCCGCCCGAATCCCCGATGGTGCGCTTCAGCTCAAAACAGAATGTCCAGGAGACTTGCGCCCATGGCGTCGCCGATCATCGACTTCCTGCTCACCCGAAACTCCGCACCGATCCCCGATTTGAAGGAGCCGGCGCCGAGCGATGCGGAGATCGCCACGATGATCGCCGCTGCCTCCCGGGTGCCCGACCATGGCCGGTTGGAGCCCTGGCGCTTCATCCTCTACCGTGGCGACGCCCGCGTCGAGATCGGCAGGCAACTGGCAGCGCTTGCAGAGCAGCGGGAAGGTCCCTTGTCCGAAGGCCGCCGCAACCAGGAACTGGCGCGATTCTCGCGCGCGCCACTGGTGATCGGCGTTGTGTCGATTCCCAGGGAGAATCCAAAAATCCCGCAATGGGAAATGTTCCTGTCGGGCGGCATGGCGGCGATGAACCTGATGATAGCAGCGAATGCGCTGGGCTATGGCACCAACATGATCAGCAACTGGTATTCGGATGTGCCGGAGGGCAGGGCGCTGCTGGGGCTGGCGCGGCAGGAGCGGGTCATCGGCTTCATCCATATCGGCTCCTATGCCGGCCCGGCACCGGAGCGGCCCCGGCCCGATCCGGCAAAGCTGTACAGTGACTATTCGGGGCCGTGGGCGGGCTGAATGTTCTACGAACCCTCAAAGGGCCACGGCCTGCCGCATGACCCTTCGAAGGCGATCGTGGCGCCGCGTCCGATCGGCTGGATTTCGACACTGAACAGGGCAGGCGAGGTCAATCTCGCGCCATACTCCTTCTTCAATGCCGTTTCTACGCGGCCTTTCAT
>NZ_RZOM01001301.1:0-1461 GCF_003999175.1 Mesorhizobium sp. M7A.F.Ca.ET.027.03.2.1
GCTATTTCCTGCGCGGCATCGCCTCGGCCTGATCGAGGATCTTGCGCAGGAATGCGGCGTGGCCGCGGAACGCGCGCCGTCCACTCGTGGTCGCCTTGACGCGCGTCTGCGGCCGGCGGCCGACGAACAGCTTTTCGATGTCGACATAACCGGCCCTGGCCAGCGTATCGAGATGCGCGCCGAGATTCCCGTCGGTGACGTCCACGATGGCCTTCAGCCCGGTGAAGTCCAGCGTTTGGCGCCTTTCCAGCATGTTCAGCGCGGCCATGATCCTGAGCCGAGTGCTCTGGTGGATGATTTCGTCGGCACTCATCGATCGGCTCCGGTGCAGCCAAGCCGGAGGCCACCGACAACCATGCCGCCGCCGTGGCGGACCGTCTTGGCAATCTCGAACGGCGACAGCGCCATTTGCCCCTGTGCGATGGACATCGAAGTACTCCGGCATGCCGTGCAGAATACTCTGCCATATAGAGTAGTCTGTCAATTCACGAGCAATCGGGTCTGCGATCGCGCTTGACAAGGTGATGCATTGGCCGGCTGTCGCATTGCAGTATAGATCGTCCGCCTGCATGAGATGATCGCACCGCTGAGGCTGTGGTCATGATATTGGCGAACGAAGATCGACACGCAAAGCTGTTCGCTGATCTTCGGAGCTTCACGAGAAGAGCGCTCCCGCGGAGTGTGGAGAATGTCGGCGACACATTCTAGCCGATGGTCGAAGATCAGCAGTGATTTCTGCGACGATCAGCACGATCGTGTGCCGCTCGTAACCGAAAGTTAAGTTGCGAAAATCAGTCTATTGCTTCGCTGGCTAGCAAGCCGCGAGTCAGATATGCATGAGCGCGCCGGGTCATTACGGCCGTCGGCACAACGGAAGGGGCATCGCATGGCTAAGCAGTCATCCAAAGCGCCGGCGTCGAAGGCACCGGCAAAGAAAGCACCCGCAAAAGCAGCGACGGCGAAGGTCGCAGCTGCAGTGAAGAAAGCAGCACCCGCTGCCAAGCCGAAGGCCGCGGCGGCCAAGGCAAAAGCAGCACCGGCCAAGAAGCCGGCAGCGAAAGCTGCTGCGAAACCGGCAGTGAAGAAAGCAGCACCCGCCAAGGCCGCGGCAAAGCCGGCGGCGAAGGCGGCACCAGCCAAGAAGCCTGCAGCGAAGGCTGCGGCGAAACCCGCAGCGAAGAAGGCAGCACCTGCAAAAAAACCGGCTGCCAAGGCTGCACCTGCCAAGGCTGCACCGGCCAAGAAGCCGGCTGCGAAGGCTGCTCCGGCAAAGAAGGCTGCGGCAGCGAAATCTTCAGCGCCGGTGAAGAAAGCGGCACCTGCGGCCAAGCCGAAGGCAGCACCCGCCAAGGCCGGCAAGAAGTAGTCGCGTCTTCCCTCGCCGGGGGCGGTGCCGAAACAGTCAAGGGCGGGTGCCTGACAGGCGCCCCGTTCGTTGTTTGGCAGTCGGAAGGCGAGAAC
>NZ_RZOM01001302.1:0-1452 GCF_003999175.1 Mesorhizobium sp. M7A.F.Ca.ET.027.03.2.1
AGAAGAAGGCGCGGAAGTGGCCGTCAGGCCATGGCAGCGTTTCGCCCAGCATTGCCTGCTTCAGGTCGCTGTAGGCATTGCGGCTGCCGGCGATCTTCAGCATATCGTGCGAGAGGTCGAGCCCCGCGATGTCGCGGTAACCGAGCGCCTTCAGCGAGGGTCCCGACAGGCCAGTGCCGCAGCCGGCATCGAGCAAGGGGCCATCGCCCGCCGGCACATGACGCGCCACCCAGGCGGTGATCAGGAAAGGCAGGAGGTAGCCGAGCGAGGCGGTCTCGCTGTCATAGGTCGCGGCCCACGCGGCATAGGCCTCCTCAAGCGCTTCCGGCGTGTCGGCCCTATAGACGGAATCCAGCGCCGCATTGGCTTTGTCGACGATCATGGGGACCTCCTCAAGGGGAATGCTCGGGGATCGTAGCGCTGCCTTGGCCGAAAAACTATTCCTCGTGCTGGCGGCGTAGCCGCCGCTCCAGCGCCCTGAGCGCCAGCGACAGGCCGACGGTCAGAATGAGATAGATGTAGGCCGTTATCGAATAGGTCTCGAAGAAGCGGAACGAGCCGGCGGCATAGACCTTGCCCATCTGCGTGATGTCGGCAACGCCGAGCACCGAGACCAGCGAGGAATCCTTGACCAAAGCGACGAAATCATTGCCGAGCGGCGGCAGGATGGTGCGGATTGCCTGTGGGAACACGATCAGCCGGAAACGCTGCGCGCGTGTCAGCCCAAGCGCCTTCGCCGCTTCGATCTGACCCTTCTCCACCGCCTGGATGCCGGCCCGGAAAACCTCCGAGATGAAAGCCGAATAGCCGATGGTCAGCGCCATGATGGCGCGCCAGAGCAGCGACACGTCGCGCACCAAAAGCTCGCCGAACAGGCCGGCACTTTGCAGCGGCGCGGTCAGCGCGTTCCAGGCCGCGACGAAGGCCGGCGCGCCGGCAAAGGCGATCCAGAACAACAGCACCAGGATCGGCACGCCGCGGACGATCTCGACATAGAAGCGCGCGATCTGGCGCAGCCAGCGCGAACCGGACATTCCCATCAGCGCGATGCCGAGCCCAATGGCCGACGCCAGCACGAAGGCGATCACGGTGACGAAGATGGTGACGCCGATGCCCTTGGCGACCGTGGCGAACACCTGGGCATAGAGGTTGCTGGTGGCGACGAAGGCGGCCACCGCGATCGCGAGGGCTGCGGCAACGACGAGCCACCAGGGGAAGTCGGCTTTGGACGAAGAGGCGGGAGACGTCAAATGGATTGCACCAAGGCGCCCCCCTCTGTCCTGCCGGACATCTCCCCCTCAAGGGGGGAGATTGGCAGCTTCGTCGACGGCACTCTTTTTACAACTTTGGTGATTGGCGAAAGCGGAAAAAACAGCCGATCTCCCCCCTTGAGGGGGAGATGCCCGGCAGGGCAGAGGGGGGCGTTCAAGCGCGAAGTCAGCGGGAAATCAC
>NZ_RZOM01001303.1:0-1451 GCF_003999175.1 Mesorhizobium sp. M7A.F.Ca.ET.027.03.2.1
CCTCTCGTTGGGAGCATGGCGCACGATGGCATCATATTGTTCCGCATAATCCTCGTAAGCGCTGATCGTTTGACGGCTCTGTGCCAGAGCCTCCGATGACACACCCATCTTTTCCTCCCATGCGTCCATGTCGGTCAAAGAGCCGGACACTTTCCTCAGCCAATGCTGCCGGCGGAAGCGTGTCCATCGAGCAGCCCGATGTCGCGTTGCCCAGACCGCGGACATCAGGCAGAGCGAAGTGCGCCGGGACTGACGACTGTCTCAGTTGGCGTCGGCTACCGTCTGCCGGCCGCCGGCCCAGGCGCGCCATTGCCGTTCGTCGCCATGGAAGACATTGAGGTCTATGCGGCCGGTGACGCCGTGCGACAGGCCGGAGCCGGAATACTGCCAGAACAGCCATTTGCGGCCGGGATAGACCTTTGACGGATGCTGGGCCACGGCACGCAGCCAGAACGGATAGTCGAGGAATTCGCCTCTGAGATTGTCGCGGTAGAAATCGGGCGCGGTGTAGATGATGGGCCGCTGGCCGTAATGCCGCTCCAGCTTGTCCATGAACACCTGCATCTTTTCCAGCACCTTTTCGCGCGACGGCCGCCGCTTGCAGCTGGACTCGCCGTTCCACTCGACGTCGATCACCGGCGGTAGCGCGCCTTCGACCCTGGGCACGTTGCGGATGAACCAGTCCGCCTGCTCGCCGGCCGTGCGGCACCAGTAGAAGAAATGATAGGCGCCGCGCTTCAAGCCGGCGGCGTCGGCGCTGCGCCAGTTTTTCATGAACATCGGATCGAGGTGGTCACCTCCGTCGGTCGCCTTGATGTAGGCGAAGTTGGCGCCCTGGGCCCGCAATTTGTCCCAGTTGACGTTGCCTTGCCAACGCGAGACGTCGACGCCGTGCACTGCAAGGCGGCGAGGCGAACCCTTGCCGAAATTGATCGGCTTGGCGTCGCGAAATCCGTAACGGGTGAGCGGCCCGGCCAGCATGGCCGGTGCCGCGCGGGTCAACAGCTTGGGCGGCGACACCAAGGCTGCCGGCTCGACCGGCAGCCCGCCGACATCAGGCACTTGGGGATCAGGCACGTCGGGCGCGGCAAACACCCCCGTCTCTTCCTCCTCCGCCAAGCCGAACGGGCGCGTTTTTTCCCCCGGACCGTTGTCAGACATGGGAGCCAATCCGGCCCTTGCCGCCCTGTTGCCCCTTGCCGCCGGAGCAGCGGCGATCGGTGCCGGCGGCCGGATCACGGAACTGGTGGTCTCGTTGGACGGTTTCTGCAAATCCAGCGCATCGACGCCGGCCGTTGACGAGCAGCCGGCAAGGCATAGCGATGCGACCAAAAAACTGACGACGCCCGGAATCCGCATCTGGACCTGTACTCAAAACACAACAGACCGAGGGCAAAACGACAGCCGACGGACAAACCAGATCAGTTATGAATGAGAAATTACCAATAAAG
>NZ_RZOM01001304.1:0-1446 GCF_003999175.1 Mesorhizobium sp. M7A.F.Ca.ET.027.03.2.1
ACCACCATCAGCCGCGACAGTTCGAAAAACGACGTGCCGGCCGGCTTGTGCTGGAAAATGGGTGGAGGGCTGGACGGCGCCGGGCGGGCCCTGGAAGCCGCTTTCGGCGCCGGCGTCTTCGCTGCGGGGACCTTCGACTTCGGTTCTGCGTTCTTGGCCATCGTACGGTCCTGCCCTTTCGGTTCGGAATTCAGCTTCTTGGCGGGAAGACGCCCTGCAGCGCGATGCAGAAATAGCAGGTGAGATAGGGCTGCATGTTGTTGTGCGGCTGGTCGCCGCCGGCAGGGGGGAGCGCTTGAGGGCTCATCTGCGTCAGGTTGGCCGCAGGGGTATAGATTGTTGCGTTGGTGGATTTGGCCAGGCTTCGCGTCGAGGACGGCGCATTGAGTTCGCCTAGGTCGATGTCATGGTCGCGCATTGCGTGGGTGTGGTTAGGAATCTCCGATTCGAGCAGGCTTACCGTTTCCGTACCGTCGGTCTCGCCGAGATCGTGCAGCGAAAGCCCTGGTCCTTGCCCCGGGTGCATCGGCAAGCGGCCCTGAAGGTCGGGCAAGGCAAAATTGCTTTTGCCATTGCCGCCATAGGTCGTGCCCAGCAACGAGAACAATGCCGTGTTCTGCGACAGCGGCAGCAACTGCCCGTCGCACCACGCCCAGCCCCTGGGCGCGAAATAAAAGGGGAAGATTCGGATTTCGGCGACGAACGGGTCAGCCATGATGTCCCTCTCAGGTCGGCGACGGAAAGATGCCGAAAAGTGAAATGATAAAGCTGATGCAAAGATACGGCTGGAAATTGTTGTGCGGCTGGCTGCCGCCAACGGCTGTTACAGCCTGCTGGGCCATGTCGGTATCGGTCGTGTCCTGGATGTAGGGCAAGGCGCCACCGCCAATCTGTGCAACGACCTTCCCGCTGGGACTTGTATCTTGACCAATGTTCAGGGACGCGACCATCGGATGGCTGTGTGAAGGAATCTGGGAAATTGTCAGATTGACTTCCTCCACGCCTCCCGTCTCCGCAAGAATAAAGCCGCTGCCCTGATGGAGCGGAACACGGCCTTGCAGGTCGGGCAGCGCAAAGGTGCTCTGGCCATCGCCGCCATAGGTCGTGCCAATCAGCTGGAAAAGTGTCTCGTTCTCCGAGATCGGCAGAAGCTGTCCCTCGCAGAACATCCAGCCGGCCGGCGCAAAATTGCCGGCAAACATGCGTATCTCACCAACATAAGGCTGTGCCATGATCGCGCCTCCTTAATTCGGCGAAGGGAAAATGCCCTGCAGGGCAATGCAGAAGCTCAGCGTCAGGAACGGCTGCATGTTGAGATGTGCCTGACTGCCGCCGACACTGGTAATTGTGCTCGGGCTCAGCGTCGTCACGTTCGCGAAATCGCTATACAGCCGCCCCGGAACCACCCCCAAAACGTTCCCCGCACCATCCTGGCTGCTACCGGTG
>NZ_RZOM01001305.1:0-1446 GCF_003999175.1 Mesorhizobium sp. M7A.F.Ca.ET.027.03.2.1
GATCAAGCAGTTCGCCACCATCGCCGGCATCGATTCCATTTCGACGACGAACTCGCTTGGCCAGACCTCGATCGCCATCCAGTTCGTGCTCAACCGCGACATCGACGCGGCAGCAGCCGACGTACAGGCGGCGATCGCGCGCACGCAGAAATCATTGCCGCCGCAGATGACGGCGCCGCCGAGCTATCGCAAGGTCAATCCGGCCGACGCGCCGATCCTTTTGATGTCGCTGGTCAGCGACACGGTTCCGCTGACCGATCTCGATGCTTTCGCGGAAAATGTCATCTCGCCGTCGCTGTCGACCATAGACGGCGTGGCGCAGGTCTCGATCTTCGGCCAACAGAAATACGCGGTGCGCATCCAGATCGACCCGACCGCGCTTGCCGCGCGCGGCATCTCGATCGATCAGCTGCAGGCGGCGGTCGCCTCGGCCAACAGCAACACGCCGCTCGGCGTGCTGCAGAACGACAAGCAGCAGCTTACCATCACCGCCAACACGCAGCTGACCGACGCCGCCGGCTTCTCCAACATCATCATCGCCACCAAAAACGGTCACCCCGTGCGGTTGGGCGAGGTGACCCGTGTGGTCGATTCGGTGCAGACGACGACCACGGCGAGCTGGTATGACGGTACGCGCGCGATCATCATGGCGGTGCAGCGCCAGCCCGACGCCAACACCGTCGACGTCGTCGACAAGGTCAAGGCCATGCTGCCGTCCTTCAAGGACCAGATGCCGGCCGCCGCCGACATCAAGCTGCTTAACGACCGCTCCAGTTCGATCCGTCAGGCCGTCGATGACGTCCAGTTCACGCTGCTGTTGACCATCGCGCTGGTGGTCATGGTGATCTTCGTGTTCCTGCGCCGGGTGACGGCGACCATCATCCCGGCCGTGGCGGTGCCGATCTCGCTGATCGCCACGCTCGGCGCGATGATCCTGTTCGGCTTTTCCATCGACAACATATCGCTGATGGGCCTGACGCTGGCGGTCGGCCTCGTCGTCGACGATGCCATCGTGATGCTCGAAAACATCTTCCGCCATATGGAGGAGGACGGGCTGTCGGCCTTCGACGCATCGCTGAAGGGCGCGCGCGAAATCGGCTTCACCATCATTTCGATCTCGATCTCTCTGGTGGCGGTGTTCATCCCCGTGCTGCTGATGGGTGGCGTCATCGGGCGCATCTTCAACGAGTTCGCCGTCGTGGTGACGGTCGCCATCCTGGCGTCGATGTTCGTGTCGCTGACGCTGACGCCGATGCTGTGCTCGCGGCTGCTGTCGGTGACCAAAGCCGACCGCGACAAGCATGGCCCCGGCCACAAGCCGGACCTCGTCACCCGCGGCTACGACAGGGTCTTGAGCTTCTGCCTGCGGCACACCTTCCTGGTGTTCCTCGTCTTCGTCGGCACCGCGGCAGCGTCGGTGTGGCTGATCCAGACTTCGCCGAAGGG
>NZ_RZOM01001306.1:0-1444 GCF_003999175.1 Mesorhizobium sp. M7A.F.Ca.ET.027.03.2.1
GTTACGTCCAGCGCCCGCCGGGGGTGCGCAACCTGCCGAAGGTGTTCGCCCTGCACGTGCTCTCGGATTCCATGGTGCCGCGTTATGAGCCCGGCGACCTGATCTATTGCGGCGGCCGCGACGCCGTACCGGGCGACCATGTGGTGATCGAGACCTTCCCCGAGGAAAACGAGCGCAACGGCAAGGCCTTCATCAAGAAGCTGGTCAAGCGCACGGCGGGCGAGCTGGTGGTCGATCAATACAACCCGCCGAAGACGCTGACCTTCAACCGCTACGCCATCAAACATGTCTGGCGCGTGATTCCGCTGAAGGAATTGCTGGGGTATTGAGGACGGGGCGTTCTTCCTTCTCCCCCCTGCGAGAAGGAAGAACCAGCGCTGGCACCCTTCCTTCGACAAAACTCAAGCCCGCCGTGATCCCTCCAGCGGCACCTCGCGCTCATTCAGCATCCGCGCTTCGCTGCGCACGCGCTGGCGCTCGTCGACAAACGCCGCCTGGATCGTAACCGTCGCCCCCGGCAGTCCGTCGGCACGGCAGGCCGAACAGACGATGCGGCCCGACAGAGCGGACAGCGGCGTATTCCCCGTCACCCCGAACCGCTTCAGCTGATCGGGTCGCCACCACCTGTTACGGCCGCAATCGGCGCACTCGACCGAGATCGAGGCGACATGCGCGATTGTCGGCTCCTTGCCCGGTAATGCCATCGCCCCCATCCTTTGTTCCTTATTTGTTCGCATATTCCTGTGTTTTGAGCCGGGAGTCGAGTCGCAGTTTTCAGACTTTCCCAGAAGTTTTCTTCTAAGGTAATTTGAGTTATGCTTTCATACTGGATATGCAATGTGAGTCGGAGCACGAACCCGCCCACTGCATCAGCCCCGGGAGCGATAATGGACGCTTTTGCCACCGATTTTGCCCGTTCCTGCGGTTACGCCGGCGACAGCCTGGCCCTGCTTGAAGCCTTCGAAGCCATCCGCCGCAACGGCATCGCCCACGCCCGTCAGGATCACGTCAGGCGCAAGGCAGTGATCGACGAGTTGAAACCGTCGGAGGCGCTGTTCCTGGCCGCGATTGGCCCGGCGCTCTCGGCGGAAGAGGCCATCGAGGACGCCGCCCGCTTCATAGCCTGCTGGCGCAACGTACCGCGCTGGCGCCAGGAGCGGCGCTTGCCCGACCTGGTCAGGGCCAAGCAACAACGGCTGGTGGCACGGTATTTTCGTCGCCATGGCCATCTTCTATGGGCGCGCGAAGCAGCGTGAGGCTGGACCCAGCCATTTGCGGGTTCCATCAGCAATTTTTTCTTTCTGGACTACGCAGGGGTGGCTGATCGTCGACGTGCATAGTTTGGGATGTTCAAGACTGCCCGCCCAAAATTTCAAACCTGGATAACGGCCGGCGCGGGAACCACCGCCGCCTTGCTCGTCGCCGGCCTGATGGGTGCGTGCGG
>NZ_RZOM01001307.1:0-1443 GCF_003999175.1 Mesorhizobium sp. M7A.F.Ca.ET.027.03.2.1
CTTCATTGCCAGCTTCAATCGCGGCTACCGCTCCTTCGGCGGCACCTATACGAGGTGTACGTCCTCGGCGACCGAAGCCATCAACCGCTACATGAAGGAAGGCGAGACGCTGTCTCGCGATATCGCCTCGCGTTACGGCAACTAGGCACTCGCTCATCAACAACTATCCGGATCATTGCTGGGCATTAGCCGATATATCGGCTTGTGCCGGGCGATCTCTTGGTGCAATCCTCATGTTGCACTTCTGCAACAGTATTAACGAAACCTTACCGCACGAAAGCGGAATTAACTCAAACTGAAGGTTTTCGCCCCGCAGGCCGCCCCAATCGGCTAAGTTTGACTCGGACTGAACGCAGCTTCGCACAAGGCAATTGGGCTTTGTAAAAGACGATCAAAAAAATGTCGTATTTACAAATACTTAATTGTCCCTGCGTGTGAAATGAACAGATCAGGCCTGATCCACATCGACGGATCGCAGCTTGAAAGGGTGGACATTCGCTTATGGAACATGGTGTCAACGACATCGACGCGCTGGTCAGGGAAGAAAAACGCCTGACCGCCGTGGAAAGCCACAGCGAGGCCTGGGCGGAAGGTCTCTCCGCCGGGATAGAGCCCGAGATCATTGCCGAAGCAGCGCTCGAAACAGCCTTCGGCGAGATGTTGCGTGCCAATGGCGAGACCTCGGCCCTTGCCCTGCTCGACCGTATGCGTGAAAAGGTGATTGCTGGCGCCTTCGAACCTGAACGGCTGCGGCACTGAACCGACGTCCGGTTCTTTGACGGCAACATGCCGCTCGGGCGTCATGCCCGGAAGCAGGGAGAAACGGGCAGTGAGTTTTTCGATGTCAGGCAAGCCGTGTGGCTTGGTCCTTCGCATCTCCTTCGCCGCTTGCTGTGCCGCGATTCCCCTGCTTGTGTGTCTCGCGAGCAGCCCCGTGTATGCACTGAGCGAAATCAAGCGCGAAGAGCTCCCCCCGACAGTCACGCCGCCGGCCGACGACGACATGGCGCCCTCCGGAAGCGCCGTGCCGATGCCCAATCCGGTCGGAACACCGCCGCCGGCCAGCCAGCCGACTGCTCCTGCCGAAGCCGAGCCGGACAGTCCGGCGGATGGCGGCGTGACCAGACCGCGTGTCGATCCGGAAACGCCGGTGCCTGAGGTCGTCTACGATCTCGGCAAGCTGCCGGAACCGGTGCGGCGCATGCACGATCTGATCGTCGAAGCCTGCAAGGGCGGCGATATCGAAAAGCTGCGGCCGTTGATCGGCACGGGCGAGAGCATGACACAGATATCGCTGACCGACATAGACGGCGACGCCATCGCCTTCCTCAAGGGCCTCTCCGGCGACCCAGACGGTCAGGAGATTCTGGCCATCCTGGAGGAGGTGCTTAATGCCGGCTACGTCCACCTCGATGCCGGCACGCCACAAGAACTCTATGTGTG
>NZ_RZOM01001308.1:0-1441 GCF_003999175.1 Mesorhizobium sp. M7A.F.Ca.ET.027.03.2.1
GTACATGTTCTCGTGCAGCAGGCCGGAAAAGCCGGCGAGCTTACGCAGGATGACTGTCATCGCCCGGGTCGCGTCGTCGCCGGGCGCGACCGTCGTTGCGAACTGATGGATGGTTTTCGACAGGTCCTTCAGCGCCAGCCAGCCATCGGGCGAGAAGCGGTCGCGGATCTGCCCGGCGCTGTAGACCGCACTATCCAGCGTGCCGATCAGCCCTGACGGGATCGCCGTCTCCACATCGATGCCGAAAGGTTCGAGATAATCCCTGATGTCGGCGAGCAGCGGCATATCCGGGTCGGAGGTTTCGGCGAGCCGCACATGGTAGGCGCGCAGGATACGCACCGTGTCTTCCGAGCGCTCGATATAGCGGCCGAGCCAGGTCAGGTTCTCCGCCGCGCGACTGGGCAGGCTGCCGGGCCTGGTGCGGCTGAAACTGTCGCCTTCTTGCGGCAGCAGCGTCTCGCGCTCCACCGGTTTGTCGCTGACAACCCAGACATCCGCCGCCTGGCCGCCACGCTGCATGGCGATCGCCGTCGGGTCGAGCGACAGGCCGATACGGGCAAAACCGCCCGGCATCACCGTCCAGCCCTCCGGCGTTCGCGCCAGGTAGACGCGCAGGCTGGCTGGCCGCGGCTCCAGCCAGCCGCCGACATAGACGGGCGTCGTCGAAAGCGTCACCGCTTCCTGGCCGACGAAATCGCCGCCATCACGTTCAATGCGCGCCACCAGTTCCGCCCGCTCCCCGGCCGACAGAGCCGAGCCTAGCTTCGTTGAATCGTCGTCCTCGAAGACAAGCCTCGTCGACAGCGCCGGCCCGATCACCATGCGATCGATGTTGGCCAGCACATGCGCGCGTTCGGTTGCTTGCCCGCACCACCATGTCGCGACACTTGGCAGCAGCAATTCCTCGCCCCGCAAGGCCCGTGAAATCTTGGGCAGGAAGGCAAGCAGCGCGCGCGTCTCCATCAGGCCGGAGCCCAGCGCGTTGACGGTAGCAACCGCGCCCTGGCGGATCGCCTCAACCAGGCCCGGCGTGCCGATCTGCGAATCCGCGCGCAGTTCGAGCGGATCGGCGAAGGCGGCGTCGAGCCGCCGCCACAACACGCTGATCGGCATCAGGCCGGAAACTGTGCGCACCATCAGCCGGCTGCCGGAGACGGTCAAATCCTCGCCTTCGAGCAGCATGATGCCGAGGTAGCGGGCGATGTAGGCGTGCTCGTAATAAGTTTCGTTGAGCGGCCCCGGCGTCAGGATGGCGACGCGGCCGTCGGTTTCCTTGGCCATGCCGATCAGCGCGTCGCGAAAACGGCGGAAAAAGCCGGCAAGGCGGTGCACATGCATCTCGCCATAGATGTCGGACAGCGCGCGTGTGGTGGCGACGCGGTTTTCCAGTGCGAAACCGGCGCCGGACGGCGCCTGCGTGCGATCACCCAGCACCCACCAT
>NZ_RZOM01001309.1:0-1439 GCF_003999175.1 Mesorhizobium sp. M7A.F.Ca.ET.027.03.2.1
GTTTCACAAAGAGCGATAACGACACCGGACGCGGCGACGGCAAGCCGCTCCTCGAAGCCCGCCTGAAGAAATACGCAATAGATTGGGCGCTGCTATCGGCCGACGACAGCCGCATTCCCTTCTTCGACCAGTTGGGCTGGAAACGGGCCTATTCGGACGACTACGCGGTAATCTATCTGCCCGGCGCCTGATCCCGGTGCGTTCCTGGCGAATTTCGCGACAGCAATATATGCCTTGACACCCATGTTGCAGCGCAGCAAAATTGCTGCCTGAGGGTAAGCCTGTGAGATCGACGAGCCGGGATTTTCAGCACGATCGACGACATCGCCGCATGAGCGTGTCGGTTGCGGCCGCACGGATCCTGGTGGTCGCGCGCGGGCCGGCCGGATGAACTACCGGCGCGACATCGACGGCCTGCGGGCCGTTGCGGTGCTGCCTGTCGTGCTCTTCCATTTCGGCGTGTCTGCCATTCCCGGCGGCTTCACCGGTGTCGACATCTTCTTCGTCATATCGGGCTATCTGATCAGCGGCAGCCTGCTCGATGATCTTGAGCGGGGCCAATTCTCGATCGGCCGCTTCTACTGGCGCCGCGCACGGCGCATCCTGCCGGCGCTGACCTTCGTCATCCTGCTCGCGAGCATTGCCGCCTGGTTCATCCTTCTGCCTTCGGATCTCCACGAATTCAGCCTCAGCGTGATCGCCGCCTCGACCTTCTGGTCGAACATCTATTTCTGGAAAACGACGAACTATTTCTCCATCGACGCCGAACTGCGGCCGCTCCTGCACACATGGTCGCTTTCGGTGGAAGAGCAGTATTATATCTTCGCGCCGATCCTCCTTTATCTGATCTACCGATACGTCTCGAAGCGCTGGCTGACGGTACTTCTGCCGATGGCCATCGGCAGCTTTGCCCTGGCAGTCATAGCAACCTCGCTGGCACCGACGGCAGGGTTCTATCTCTTGCCGACGCGCATATGGGAGCTGGCGCTGGGCGCCATGCTGATGTTGCGGAAGCCTCCGGTCCTAGCCAGTCGGCTGGCGATGGACCTGATCGGCCTCGCCGGCTTTGCCCTGATTGCATTTGGCTTTGTGATGATTTCGGACAGCGATCCGTTTCCCGGCTACAATGCCCTATTCCCCTGCATCGGAACAGCTCTGCTGATCTATGCTGGCCAGGATAGCGCCGACAGGCCGGCACCTGTCGCCACTCGCGTGCTTCGGTTGGCGCCGCTGGTCTGGGTCGGCCTCATTTCCTATTCGCTTTACCTCGTCCACTGGCCAATCAACTCCTTCGTCCATTATCTCTCCCTGAAGACTGTCGGTGTGCCAACGATTATCGCGATGACGGTTGCCAGTTTCGCCTTGGCGGCATTCTCCTGGAAATACGTCGAGCAACCCTTCCGCCACAAACGAGCCTATACCGCCCCGCTGCCCATCTT
>NZ_RZOM01000130.1:0-8959 GCF_003999175.1 Mesorhizobium sp. M7A.F.Ca.ET.027.03.2.1
AGACTATCGTCATCGGCTTCGCCACTGCGGAGTCGGGCTTCATGGAAGCTTATGACAAGCCTGCGCAGGAGGCGGCCTTGATCCGCATCGACGAGATCAATGCGGCTGGCGGCCTGCTTGGAAAGCAGATCAAGGTTGTCAAGGCCGACACCAAGTCCGACCGGGCCGAAGGCGCCAAGGCGGGCCTCTCCGTGCTCGACCAGGGTGCGGATCTCGTGGTCGTGTCCTGCGATTACGACTTCGGATCGCCGGCTGCGCTCGCGGCCGAGGACGCGGGCCGTATCTCCTTCTTCCTGTGCGCGGAATCGGTCAAGGCCGGTATCCAGGGTGTCGGCCCGCACAGCTTCTCCGCGTCGGTGCTGGCGGCCGTGCAGGGCGCAACCATGGCCGAGTGGGCATTCAAGGAAAAGGGCGCAAAGGACTTCTACCGTCTGCTCGATACCTGGACGGCCTACAACAAGGGCATCTGCGACGGCTTCGACTGGATGATGCCGAAGCTCGAAGCCCAGGGCGCGAAGCTTGTCGGTGAAGACACCTTCAAGAACGAGGACGCCTCCATCGCCGCGCAGATCACCCGCATCAAGTCTCTGCCGAAGGAGCCGGATGCGATCATGCTTTGCACGATGATGCCGGGCGCTGTCTCGGCCATCAAGCAGCTTCGCGCCGCGGGTATCAACTCCATGATCCTGAATGGATCGGGCGTCGACGGTAGCTATTGGCTTTCGGCTGTGCCCGATCTGACGAACTTCTACGTCCCCGTTCAGGGATCGATCTATGGCGACGATCCCAATCCGGCCGTGCTGAAGTTCAATGCCACCTACAAGGCGAAGACAGGCGCCGATCCCTCGAGCCAGTATGTCTTTCCGGGTTACGTCATGGTCGACGTCTGGGCCAAGGCGGTGGAGCGTGCAGGCACGGCCGATGCCGACGCGGTCGTCGCGGAACTGGAAAAGATGAAGAATGAGCCGACGCTGTTCGGGCCTCGTACCTTCTCGCCGGAACTGCATCACCAGAACCAGACGCGGTACCTGATCGTCGAGACCAAGGCCGGCAAGCCGG
Organism: Mesorhizobium sp. M7A.F.Ca.ET.027.03.2.1; assembly: GCF_003999175.1. Lineage (NCBI taxonomy): Bacteria > Pseudomonadati > Pseudomonadota > Alphaproteobacteria > Hyphomicrobiales > Phyllobacteriaceae > Mesorhizobium > Mesorhizobium sp. M7A.F.Ca.ET.027.03.2.1. Next base: position 1,060 of record NZ_RZOM01000130.1, read on the forward strand.
GTGTTGTAGGCAACTGGACGATTTCCGAGCCGGTACCGATGGAAGCCTTGCTCAAGTAGGAGAAGATGGGCCGGATAAGTCCGGCCCTTCATCTACGAAAGGCCCTGTTCCTCTGGGACGACCGGGCCTTTCGTCTTTGAGGATCTTGCCTTTGGACAAAAAATGAGGGCGGCCCGTTTGGACCGCCCTTGTCGCCCGATGAATTCAGATTTTCGCTACCCTCGCGCTTTGCGGTAGGAATCCTTGAGCGCTATGAGCTCCCCCGAGAAAGCGAAGATATCGCAGCCGTCGACTTCGATTTTCTGCCCCGCTGCCGTGGTGCCGACGAAGCGCCATGATGAAAGCCCGGTGTCGCCCGTCACGACGTGCCGTCCCCTGGTCCACTCGGCTTTCGGGAAGGCATCGAACAGCGCTGCATAGGCGGCGCGCACGGCGTCACGCCCCATATGCTTGCGCCCTTCGGCATCGGGTCCAGCCGAGCCGTGGAAAGCGCAATTCTCAGCCATGCAGTCCATCAGCGCGCCCACGTCGCGGGCGTTCCAGGCCGCGAGGAACCGGTCGAGCACGGCCAGCCGCCTGGCTGCGAGATCGCCGGCTTCAACGACCTCGACCTCCAGGAAGGCGAGCGGTGCATCGCCGGCATTGATGACGTTGTGAGCCACACCCGTCCGCCGCGAATAGGGCACCCCTTGGGTGAGAGCGGCTTGCGACTGCGCGCCGTCCGGGCCTTCGAGACCGAGTTTGCCGCCCGTAAGCGGCACGATGACGTAGTCATGGCCATGGATGTGCCAGCCGGTCTCGGCCCCGGTGGCAAAGCGCCATTCGGTGACCCGGAAGCGTTCGTCGTCGATATGGACGACCGGTTCGGCTTTCATGCGGGTCATTCAAGTCCCTCCTTGGCGACCGCACCGGTCAGGCGCTCAAGCGTCCGGCCCATGCGCGTCATGATTTCCTTCACATCGTCTTCTGTCGAGATCATCGGCGGACAGAGCGCGAGCTGGTCGCCGATGGCGCGGAAGATGAGGCCTTCCTCGTGGCCGATTCCTGCTGCGATAGCCCCTACACGCCCAACCTTGGCGAAGGGGCGTTTCGTCGCCTTGTCCGCCACCAGTTCAACGGCGCCGATAAGACCGGTGCCCCTCGCTTCGCCGACAAGCGGGTGATCGGCGAATGAGCGGATGCCGGCCTGGAACGACGTCTCAAGGCGGGCCGCGTTTCCGATCAGGTCCCGCTCCTCGAAGATGGCCAGATTCTCGAGACCCACCGCCGTGGCGACCGGATGACCCGACGCGGTGAAGCCGTGGCCGAAATTGCCGATCGTGGCGGTGTTGTCGGCGATCGCCTGATAGATCGCATCGGAGAAAATGACGGCGGCAAGCGGCATATAAGACGACGTGATTTGCTTGGAGACCGTCATGATATCAGGCGTGAAGCCGTATTTCTGAGCGCCGAAGGGCGTACCAAGCCGCCCGAAACCACAGATCACCTCGTCTGCTATCAGAATGATATCATTTGCCCGGCAGATTTTCTCCACGCCTTCCCAGTACCCGACCGGTGGTGGCAGAACGCCGCCGGCTGCCATAAGCGGCTCTCCTATGAAGGCCGCGATGGTGTCAGCCCCTTCTTCCGCGATCACCGCTTCCAGTTCGGCGAGCAGGCGCGCCGTGAAGGCGGCTTCGTCTTCGCCTTCCATGCCGAAGCGATAGAAGTGCGGGCAGGTCAGGTGGCGAACGGGAATCGCTGGCAGATCGAAGTCGCGATGGTTGACCGGCAGGCCTGTCAGGCTGCCGGAGGCGACGGTGATGCCGTGATAGCCCTTGGTCCGCGCCAGGAATTTCTTCTTTTTTGGCCGGCCCAGCGCGTTGTTCATGAACCACATCATCTTGACGATGGTGTCGTTGGCTTCCGAGCCCGACGACGTGAAGAAGACACGCGTCAGGTTTTCCGGCGTCATCTCCACGAGTTTCTCCGCGAGCCGGATGGATGGCTCATGCGCCTTGGAGGAGAAGGTGTGATAGTAGGGCAGCTTCAGCATCTGCTGATAGGCAGCGTCGGCCAACCGCTTTTCCGAAAAGCCGACGCCCACCGACCAGAGCCCGGCGAGCCCTTCGATGTATTCCTTGCCGCGTTCGTCATACACGCGGATGCCGTCGCCGCGGCTGATGATCAGCGGCCCGGTTTCTTCGTGCTGACGCAGGTTTGTGTATGGGTGCATGGTGGTGGCGATGTCGGCGGCGGCGAGAGAGTTGGAAAGCGCATCCATGGAAGTCCTCAGCGGCTTGGGGAAATGGTTCGGGCGGTGAGTTCGAGATAGTCCTCGATCCCATGCGTGGAGCTTTCACGATTCGGGAAACGAATCATGGCAGGCTGTTGGAATGGGTGTCGATGATCCGCCGCATCAGCGCGGCTACGTCGCGCGCATTCGGAGGATCGGAGTGGATGCAGACGGTGTCGAAGTCGACCGGGCGGATCGTACCGTCTGTCGTGACGAGTTCGCGTCGGGTAAGCGCCCCCACCATGCGATGCTCGGCAAGTGTCAGGTCGATGGCCGACTGGACGCGCGGGATGATCAGGCTGCCGCCGGGAGCGTAGGCAAGATCGGGAAAGAACTCGCCCACGAAGGCAACGCCGAGCTCGGCTGCCGCCGTCTCGTGACGGGTTCCCGCCAGGCCGAAGAGCGGGACGCCGAACGGCTTGACCGCCGCGGCAATTGCCCGGGCAGTGTCTATGTCGTGCGCGGCCATGCCGTAGATGATGCCATGCGGCTTGACATGGCTGAGCTGCCCGCCCTCGGCGGCCAGCATCCCCGTCAGAGCACCGATTTGGTAGAGGAAGGCGGCTGTCAGTTCCTCCGGTTGAAGTTTCATCTCGCGCCGGCCGAATCCCTCGCGATCGGGAAGGGACGGATGCGCGCCAACCTTCTTTCCGTGCGAAAGCGCGAGCCGCACGGTCTTCAGCATCGTCCATGGATCGGAGGCGTGGAAGCCGCATGCGATGTTGGCGCAATCGATGTGAGGCATGATGCCGGCATCGTCGCCGAAACGCCAGTTGCCGTAACTTTCCCCCATGTCGCAGTTCAGGGTGACCATGGTTTGCTTGCCTCAGCCCAGAGTGTTCGACGCCCAGCCGGGGGCGATGTGCGGGAATTCCGGCGGTGGTTCGCGCTCGTGCAGCAGTCGAAGCACGCGCGGCGGCGTCAGTGGCAGCTGCCGCACCGGCTTGCCGATAGCGCGTGCCACAGCGCAGCCGATCGCGGCGCCCACGGCCAGGATCGGGACCTCGCCCGCGCCCTTGGTGCCGAGCGGCCCCATCGACGGTGCGCCCTCGTAGAGGTCGGCTGCGACCGGAACCACGTCCTGCGCCAGCGGCAGGCGATAAGTCTCGAAATCGTCCTGCGCGATGCGTCCGTCAGCGGTGATCGTCACCTCCTCATGCAGGGCGTAGCCGAGACCCTGCACGACACCACCCTGTATCTGGCCCATGACCGCGCGCGGGTTGAGTGCGCGGCCGACATCCTGCACCACGCGATAGGCCAGCACCTCGACATGACCGGTATCCGGATCAACCGCCACCTCGGCCTCGTGAACGACGAAGACGGGGATGTCGAGCGCATCGATGAAGTGCCCCATCGCGCAGCCGGACATTACCGGAGTGTTCCTGGCGGTAAAAGCTCCGCTTCCGGTGACCGGGCCGGTGGTTGCCTGCGCATGGGCGACGACAGCGGGGATCGACATGCCGGAACCGGGACGTCCCGTGATCTCGACACGACCATCCCGCAGCACCAAGTCTTCCGGTCGGGTCTGGAGCATCTCACCGGCGGTCCGCAGCAGCTTCTCCCGCACTTCCGCGCAGGCAGCCACACTTGCCGCACCGATGGAGACGGTGGTGCGCCCACCGCCAACGCCGACATCGAGACCGGCGGCATCCGTATCGGCTTCGCGCACGATCACCTGGTCGGGAGCGAGGCCGAGTTGCCCGGCCACGATTTGCGGCAGGGATTGCACCATCGTGCCCGATCCGATCTCCACACCCGAGGTGACTAGCGTTGCGCTACCGTCAGCGTTCAAATTCACCGTCGCCGCCGAAGGCCCGACGAAAACAAACCATGTGCCGACCGTGGTTGCAATTCCATAGAGCCTGCCGTCGGCCTTGGCCTCTGATGTACCGGTACTGGCGCGTAACGCCTCCATGCGATCGAGCATCGGACCCAGCACATCGGCCTCGAAAACCTGGCCCGTGGCACCGAGATCGCCATCTCCCAGGACATTTTTCTTCCGGAACTCCATCGGGTCGAAGCCTAGCGCATCACAGATTTCGTCGGTGTGTCGCTCCAAAGCGAATGTGTTGTAGACGCCGTTGCAAGCTCGGAAAGCACCATTGGGTGGTGTGTTGGTGTATACGGCGCGGCTGACGAGCCGCGTTGCGCCAACCCTGTAATTGCCGCCCAGCGTGTGCGCCGTCATCGTCGTCAGAAAAACCTGTTCGCCTCCATACGCGCCGCAGTCCATCAGCACGACCGCCTCGCGCCCGGCAATGTATCCTTCGGCAGTGACAGCGGACCGGATGCGGATTTCCGCATTCTCGCGGCAGAGGCAGGTTGCCATCTCTTCCTGCCGGGTATTTTCCAGGACCACTGTGCGCCCGGTCATCCGCGCCAGAAGTGCCGTGATAGGCTCGATGGACGCATCGAATTTCAGGCCGAACCCGCCGCCGACAGGGGGTACAGTGACCCGCACACGCCCGGGCGGAAGCTGCATGACCCTTCCGGTGACGTTGCGCACAGTCCAAGGCACCTGCGTCGAGGTCTGTATGTGAGCACGGCTGTCCTCCCAGGAGCCGATGGCAACGCGCGGTTCGAAGGGCACATGGTTCTGCCGGCCGACGGTGAAGCTGCTCTCGACAATGCGAATGTCGGGACGGGAGAAGGCCGCATCGACGTCGCCGCGACTGGATTTTGCCTCCCAGGCGATGTTGCCGGCACGTGCACCGCCCTCGGTGATCACCTCATAGCCGCGCCAGCCCTCGTGAACGAGACGGGCGGCGGGCTGGAGCGCTTCGGCCATGGTGGACACCGGTGCCAGCGGTTCGACCTCAAGCACGACGACTGCAAGCGCCGCCCGCGCCTGCTTCTCCGTTTCGGCGGCGATGACGGCGATTGGTTCGCCGTGATAGCGGATCGTGTCGATGGCCAGGAGCGGATGGTCGGCAATGCCGATGCCGTACAGCCCTGGCGCATCGGCGCCGGTCGCCACCGCGCGCACACCAGGACAGCGAAGTGCTGCCGAAACGTCGAGCTTGCGGATCCGCCCAGCGGCAACGGTCGAGCGCAGCAGCACGGCATGCAACATGTCGGGGCGAACCCGGTCGTTGGTGTATTTCGTGCGCCCGCGCAGCTTGTCCTGCGCATCGCGGCGGGGAAGGTTCATCACCGTGGCGGACAGCTCAGACATGGATGCCTCTTACCACCTGGCCAGCCATCCGCGCTTGGTCGAGCCAGTCGGCCACGGCGTCGACGATCCGCTCATATCCCGTGCAGCGGCAGATGTTGCCGACCATCGCGGCCTTGATTTCGGGACGGCTCGCATGCGGATTGTCGCGCACGAACGCCGAAAGGCTCATGACCATTCCCGGGAAACACATGCCGCATTGCACGGCATCGGCCGCCTCGAAATTGGCCTGGAGCGGGTGCAGCGCCTGGTTTCCGGAACTCAATCCCTCGATGGTCGTCACCGCGCATCCCTGGACGAGGCCAATCGGCTTCAGGCAGGACGGCACCGCTTCATCGTCGACATGCACGGTGCACGCGCCGCAGAAGCCTTCGCGGCACACGGCTTTGGTCCCCGTCAGGAATCGTTCCTGCCGCAGGATGTCGACGAGCGGCGTCATCGGATCGCCATCAAAGCGGCAGTCCTCGCCATTCAGCTGGAATATCACGGTCATGTCAGGCGCCCGGTCTTGAGAAGTGCGGCAACACCGCGCTTGACCAGCGGCGCAAGAACCTGGCGCCGGTACCAACCCTCCGCTTCCTTGCCGTCGCGGCCCTGAAAATCATTGTGCTACAGCGCAAGCCCGGCGGTGCGTTCCGGATCGAGCGCAGAGGCCGAGTCCGCCGCCATGGCCTGTTCGAGCGCCGCCCAGCGCCGCGCTACCGGCTCCACCGAGCCGACGGCGATGCGACATCGTTTGTCCTTGTCTACCGCAAGCGAGACGATGGCGACCGGATAGTCGCCGGCTTTCCGAAGCGGCAGGCGGATATGAGCACTGGCGACAAGGTCGCGGCGCAGATGAATTCTCGTCACAATCGCTTCGGCCAGCAGCGCGTGCCTGTCTTCGAGGAAATCCGAAATACCGATGAGTTTTGGGCCTTCGAACGTCTCCAGTTCCACCGTCGCCTCACAGACGAGAAGCGCAGGGGGGAGATCGGCGGCGGCAAAGTCCAGGGCACAAAGGTTGCCGCCCACGGTGGCGACCCTTCGGATGCCGGGATTGGCCGCATTCTCCGCCGCGGCAACCAGACCTTCGAAGCCCACCGCCCCGTGCAACGCGCGGCCAAGGACTGCATGGCTAACGGCTGCGCCGATCACGACATGGTCCGGTGCGATTTCGACCTTGGACAAGGCGGGTATTCGGTGGAGTGCGACCAACGCCTCGGGAAGATCGACCCCGCGCCGTGGATCACGCATCATCCAGGTGCCGCCGGCAAGCACCGCCGCGCCTTGCCGGCGTGCGGCCATTGCCTCTTCAATCGTGCTGGCTGCGGTGAACGATCGTTCCACGCTTGGTGCCATCTGTCATACCCCTCGGAAGCAGCCAACTTTCGCGGCGCTGCAGCATTGTTGCTCCAGCTTTAGGCTCCTGTGAAATAGTAATTCTTTGAATATCGTATCGAAAAAACAGATAACTCGGGCATCCCGCGAGCGCCCGCAAGATTGCGGCGCGCTCGTTAGTGCTCAGACCCAGTGGGCGACGGTCCGTTTCTCAAAACTTTCCCGGAACTGGGCGGTGGTTTTGGGGAGCAGTTCGCCAGTCTCCCAGTCGAGGATCACGGCATAGTGCCGAACCGCATCGAGCGTATCGATCTCGCCGGAGCGGTATTTGCGCGCGACCTCCTCGGGATCCATGCGTGCCCAGTCCTTCCGTTTCGCCCGGATGTCGGCACGGCAGGCTTCGGTTGCCGTCCCGTCGATTTCGTACTGGCACAGGTCGCGGTCGATTTCGCGGATCACCACGCCGTAGTCAGTCCTGGCGCGCTCCAGGGAAACGTAGTCGTCGATCACGTCCTCCATCACCTTGCGGGGCTCGCGCTCCAATGGATCGCCGAAACCGCCGCCGCCGGCCGTCGGACGAGCGAACTGATCGCCTGTGTGGACGGAGTAATCGGAGAATACGGAGCCGAGCCAAATCTCGGTCTCTTCTCCGGCGCGCTTCATGGTCAAGCCGTGGGGCATCGACGGCAGGCCTCCTTCGACACCCCAGACGACAGCGCGCTCGCGGTCGCAAATATAGGACATGACGGCATTTTCAGCCTCAAGCAGCAACGAAGTCTTCTGCACGCCGACGCCGCCCCGCCATTTGCCGGGCCCGGCTGAATCCTGCTTGATCTGGAACTCGAGTGTCCGAGTGGGATTCACCCGCTCGTTGCCTTCGTTCGGCTGCGACATCAGCCCAGTTCCGAAGCAGGCGGTGGTGACATCGGCACCATCCTTGCCGTTGCGCCCGCCCCAACCGCCGGGCAGCCATTCGTAGAACATGAAGATCGGCTTTTCGGGTTTGCGCGCGTCCCGTCCCCCGGCCAGCAGATATTCGAGGTTGAAGGCGCAGGCGATAGCGCGTTCGGGCATGATCTTCGACCACATCTCGAAGATCGCGTTCATGATCTTTTCGAACGGCATCAGGAACC
>NZ_RZOM01001310.1:0-1439 GCF_003999175.1 Mesorhizobium sp. M7A.F.Ca.ET.027.03.2.1
GGGGTGATCATCGGCCCGCCGATGCCGGGCACGCCGACCTTCAGCGGCAGCGGCAGCGGCGTCATGTCGTAGACGGTGCCGTTGCGGTGCTTGTAGGCGATCTTGCCGGTCCTGAGATCGGCGCCGGCGACATAGCCCCAGGGCGGCGCCTGGCAAGGAATGCCGAGCGGCGACAGGAACGGCCCCATCACCACCGCATAGGGCGCACCCTCGTTGCGGTTCAGCCCCTGCTCGCTGCCGCGCCCTTCGTCCGGCGGCGGCACCTGATCGCGCGGAATGAGCTCCGACTTGAACGCCAGATAGGTCGGCATGCCGAACAGCACCTGCCGGACCGGGTCGACGGCAATGCCGCCCCAGTTGAAGGTGCCGAAATTGCCGGGATAGATCAGCGAGCCCTGGACGGAAGGCGGCGTATAGCGCCCCTCATAGCGCAGGCCCTGGAATTCGATCCGGCAGGCCAACTGGTCGAACATGGTTAGGCCCCACATGTCGGCGCCGGTGAGCGGCTTCGGCATGAAGGTAAGGTCGGAGACCGGCTGCGTTGGCGATGTGTGGTCACCTTCGATCGCGCCGCCGGGCGCCGGCACTTCGTTGACCGCAATGACCGGCTCGCCGGTGCGGCGGTCGAGCACATAGAGGTCGCCCTGCTTGGTCGGCCCGACCAGCGCCGGCACCACCGTGCCGTCGGGTTTGGTGATGTCGATCAGGCTCGGCTGCGCCGGCACGTCCATGTCCCAGAGATCGTGGTGCACGGTCTGCCGCACCCAGCGCACCTGCCCGGTGTTGAGGTCGAGCGCGGTGATCGACGACGAGAACTTCTCGACATTGGCGCTGCGCCCGGCTCCGAGCTGGTCCGGCGTCTGGTTGCCGAGCGGCACATAGAGCAGGCCGAGCTTCTCGTCGGCGCTCGGCGTCGACCACATGTTGGGCGAGTTGGCGGTATAGGTCTGGCCGGCCGGCAGCGGCGTCGTCTGGTCCGGATTGCCGGAATCCCAGTTCCACACCAGCGCGCCGGTGGCAGCGTCGTAGGCGCGGATCACGCCGGACGGCTCCTGCGTCGAATAATTGTCGTTGACCGCGCCGCCGACGATGATCTTGCCGCCTGAGATCAGCGGGGCCGAGGTCGAGTAATAATAGCCCGACTTCGGATAGGGCATGTTGGTCAGAAGGTTCAGCGTGCCGCCCTCGGCAAAAGCCGGGCAGATCTGCCCGTTGGCGGCATCGAGCGCGATCAGCCGCGCGTCCGAGGTCGGCAGGTAGACGCGGGTCGCACAGGGCTGCCCGGCGGCGCCGGCGGCATCGGCGTAATAGGCCACGCCGCGGCAGGTCTGGTGCTGGCGGTCCTTGTCGAGCTTGACCTTGGGATCGAAGCGCCATTTCTCCTTGCCGCTCGCGGCATCGATTGCGATGGCGAAATTATGCGGCGTGCAGATGTAGAG
>NZ_RZOM01001311.1:0-1434 GCF_003999175.1 Mesorhizobium sp. M7A.F.Ca.ET.027.03.2.1
ACCATCTCCTGGCAGTAATGCGGGTGCGTCGGCCACACCGGCATGCCGGGCTTCATCGGATGCGTCAGATCGACGAAAGAAACTGCCTTTGTTTCGAACAGCCCGGCGAGCGTATCGGTGGCGGGTTTCATCTGACGCGAGGCCTCGGCACGAGAGCGACGATCAGGATGATCAGCACGCCGGTCAAAAGGAAGCGCACGCCTGCCTGGATGCCAAAGGTATTGAGCATGGTAGACATCAGGTTGAAGAACAACGCAGCCCCCCATATGCCGACCGCGTTGGCCTGCCCACCAGCGACGCTGGTGCCGCCAAGCACCACCACGGCGATCGATTCCATCAGATAGGCGTCACCCATGTTGAGTGCTGCCCCGCCGCTGAAGCCGGCAAGCAGGAAGCCGGCGAGCGCCGCCGCCGTGCCGCACAGCATATAGGCAATCAACCGCACCCGTGCGACGTTGATGCCGGCAAGCCGCGCCGCCGGTTCGCTCTGGCCGGTGGCCAGCACTTGCCGGCCCCAGACCGTGCGTTTGAGAGCGATCATGGCGGCCAGCGTCAGCAGCATCACCGCGATCGGCATGAATTGCACACCGCCAAGGCTCATCGAGGTGAACCGGGAAAGGCCTGCCGGCGGCTTCAGCGTCGCCTGGCCGCCGAGATTGAAGGCAAGCGACTGGAAGACGAAGCTCCAGGCGAGCGTCGCGATGATCGGCGGCAGCCTGAGCGCGACGATGGCAAGGAAGTTCGCGGCACCCGCGACAGCGCCGACGGCAAGTGCTGCAAGCAGGCCAGGCAGCAGCATGCCGTCGGACCCTTGCATCACCGTCATCGACACATAGGCGGCCAGCGTCAGCACGGATGGCACGGACAGGTCGATATTGCCCGGCCCGGAAGCGACCACGAACATCTGCCCGGTTCCCACCACCACGCTGAAGGCACCGAAGGCGAGTGCGCCCGACAGCGTGGCGCCGGCACTGCCGATGCCCGAATAGGCTGTCGTCGCCAGCCACATTGCGAGCGCCACGATGAAGCCGTAGGTCCACGGCGCGAGGCTCAATCTCCGGGTCATCGCGTCCGCTCCGACAAAAGCACGCGCCCGGCCAGCACGAGAAACAGGATGACGCCCTGGGCGCCGATCTGCCATGTCGGCGGCACCTGCAGGAAAGACAGAAGCGAGCCCGCGAGCGACAGCGTCAGAGCGCCGATCACCGTGCCGACCGGCGATACGACGCCGCCGGTAAAGGCGCCGCCGCCGAGGATCACCGCGCCGACGCCGAGCAGCGTATAGGCCGGCGCGACATTGGCGTCGCCCGATGTGGTGAGGCCGGTCAGCGTCAGCCCGGCCAGACAGGCGAGCAGGCCGGCGACCGCATAGACCGCGACCCGGATGCCGATAACGGACCAGCCGGCGCGCTCGACGGCGCGCGGATTGCCGCC
>NZ_RZOM01001312.1:0-1431 GCF_003999175.1 Mesorhizobium sp. M7A.F.Ca.ET.027.03.2.1
GCCCATGAGGTGGATGACCTGGCGGACGGAGGATTGGCGTTTGCGCCCAAATACGGTCAGTCCATACGATCGAGGGTTGCTGCCTGTGCCACTCTGGCGAGGTATCTGGGCCGCGAAAATCTTGCCGTCACCATCGAAGGTTACGGTGCCCGCTACGAGACGATGGCGTGGGCTGCTCCCCTCCAGGAGACGAAGCTGATTGGCTTTCAGATTACGCCAAATTTACGCACATACATCAAATTGCGTCGCCACAAGTTACGCGGCGAATCAGTCGAGGTGCTTTGACACCTTGCTGATCCCGCGATGCGCAATCCGCTGAGAACTGGCCGTCCTTGCCGGCTCAGTCGTCATAGCCCTGGATTGCCCCAAAGCTGTAACGGCGCAGCTTCAGCGCGGTGATCAAATTGGTCAGCTTCGTCTTGCCGTCGAAACCGTTCTGGAACATTTCGTCATGCATCAGCAGGATCAGCTTGCCGGGCTTGACGAAGCGGCCATAGCCGAACAGGTGATCGATCTCGCTGACCAGATGATCGACGCTCTGCACCGGCTCGCCGTTGTCCTTGTGCACCCATTCATGGTCCCAGCCGTAGAGATAGAAGCCTGAGGCCGCGACAAACTCGTAGTCGGGCTCTTCACGCCCCTCCTGGGCGAGCCCAAGCGAGGTGTCGTTCTTCGACATGGAGGGCAGCCTGAACACGTCGCGCCCCGGTAGCCTTGCATGCACCACGGGCTTCAACCCGAGCACCGCGTTTGCCCTTACCATGTCGGCGACGACACCTTCGGTGTCGCCGTAGAAATGCCGGTAGTGATTGTAGGCATGGCTGTAGCTGTGGTTGCCGAGCGTCACCAGAGGAAGCTGCCTGGCGCGCTGGACGAGCGCTCTGTTGGCGGCGCTAGCCTGTGCGTGCATGCCGACCATGAATAGGGTTGCAGGAACCTGTTCGGCTTCCAGCACATCGAGGATGTTGCTTGTGCCGTTCAGCGGCCCATCGTCGAAGGTAAGATATATGATGCGATCGGCCCCTTGGGCGGGAACCGCAAAAATCAAAACCGCCGCCAGCACAAACCGAAACGGTGTCATCAGCCCCGATATCCGGTTGCGATCACGACAAGGCCGCCATGTCCACAACGGCTTGTCAAGGCGAGCCGGTGCATGTCGCCCAAAAGTGCGCAGCGGTTTTGGGATAACGACATGTGCAAACAAAAAGGCAAACCTATGCCAGGCTTCCTTGCAGCACCGTCAGCTTGGCCTTCTTGGGCATGCGGGCGGTCAGCCATTCCAGCGCCTTGTCGTGCGGCATCGGGAAGGCGATGGAGTAGCCCTGCACCTGGTCGCAGCCGATCGCCATCAGCGAATTGAGCTCGGCCTCGGTTTCGGCGCCCTCTGCGACGATCGAGATGCCAAGGCCACGCGCCAGCTCGGTGATGGCG
>NZ_RZOM01001313.1:0-1428 GCF_003999175.1 Mesorhizobium sp. M7A.F.Ca.ET.027.03.2.1
GCGTTCTTGGGGGGGCGCCCACCGCCGATGAGGAAGGTCAGTGTCTTGCGATCAGGCAAAGCTGTCGCGCAGGCTGGTCGCGGTGCCGGTGAAGCGGCCACGCACCACACCGACGACCGCGCCGAGCACCAGCCAGAACACCAGATTGGTCACGGTCACCGCCACCACGAACTGGTGATGCAGCCCTTCCGGAATCGCCGTTTCGTAACTGTCGGGCTGCGGTGCACCGACAACATGCGGCGCGACGATCAAAAGGACGGCAAGGATCGCCAGCGGCAGCGACTTGCGAAACGCGATCAGGCCGAGACCGGCAGCGGTTGCCGCCACCGTTGCCCACCACCAGATCTGGCGCTGGGTGAGATCGGCGGCCGGCATGGCCGGCAGTTCCGGCGGCAGGCCGAGGCCAGGCGCCAGCGTGAACACGGCGAAGCCGGCCAGGCCCCAGAACACGCCCTGGCGCCAGCCACCGATGCCGCCGGCGAATTCGGAGACCGCGACCAGGATCAAGGCGAAGCCGATGCCGGTGACGATGTTGGCAAGCACGCTGAAGGCGAAACGCTCGAAACCGTCTGCCGGCGCCCAGCCTTCGTCTGCCGGAGCGGCTTCCGCCGCCGGGGCAGCAGAGCTCATGGCATCTCCCGCCGGTGCAGTTGTGCTCATGGCATTGCTATCCGTTGCGGCCGGAGCGGCATGGTCATGGTGATGCCCGCCGCCCGCCTGTTCGTAGACTTCCGCCTTCAGGATCAGCGGCACGGTGGCATAGGCCTGCAGGCAGGCGAGGACGACGCCGGCCACGAGCCCTGCGATCGCCGCGATGAACACGACGTTGCGAAACAGGTTCATGATGTCAGCCCCTCGTCAGTGGCAGGGAAACGCCATCGAATGGCGATAGTCGTGAGCCGCATTGTGGACCGCATCGATATGCGAGAAGCCGACAAAGCCCATCACGAAAACGCCGAGCAGCGCGGCAAGAGCGAGCTGCATGAGGCGCGACTGCGAGGAGACGGAGGTGCCGAGGGAGACGGAAGCGGTAGTCATGTCTTGTCCTTTCGCCCTCCACCCGAGGGCATCGAAGTCAGTTTCCTGTCGCCGGCAGGTCTCCTGGCTCACGGATCAGCGTCCTTCCCCACCTTCCCGAAGAAAATCTTCAGTGGCATATGGAGAGGACTACCGCACACAGTTGCGGGGGCAGCCACGGCATTGGGCGAAATTCGCCCTCACCGCATTCCCTCTTGGCTCCAAAATGGAACCGGCGACACCGATGATTATAGGCAGAATCCTCGCTTCCGGCAAACCAAATTCCGCCGGTGACCATTGCGAATGCGCCATGAAGGTCAAAGTGATTTCGGCAGATAGCGCCACGTCACAAAGCCGCAGACCGCCGCCAGCAGACCGAGCGTGACGAACACCGAGCCCAGGCCGAAGAAG
>NZ_RZOM01001314.1:0-1425 GCF_003999175.1 Mesorhizobium sp. M7A.F.Ca.ET.027.03.2.1
ACACAGCAGCCACCCGATGTCGATCCAGAAGGCGTCCGCAAGGCATTCGCTGGACGGCCGGCCGCGGCGTCCTATGCCTGCCTGCTCAGCCGCATCCTCGCCGGCTCCTCCGCGACGAGTTGATCGTTGCCAACATCGGCGTCCCCGGTGATCTGGTCGATCGGCTTGGGCCGGCCGAGGAAATAGCCTTGCGCCTCGTTGCAGCCTTCGACCTGCAGGATGGTGAGCTGGACATGCGTCTCGACGCCTTCGGCAAGCACCGGAATGTCGAGGCTGCGGCCCAGCGTCAGCACTGCCCGGATGATCGCCTTGGCCTGCGGGCTGCGCTCGACATCGGCCATGAACGAGCGATCGAGCTTGATCTTGTCGAAGGGAAACGAGCGCAGCGTGTCGAGCGATGAATAGCCGGTGCCGAAATCGTCGATCGCGATCGTCACCCCCAGCGCCTTGATCTGGCGCAGGACATGCAGCGTGCGCACCTTGTCGGCGACGATCGTCGATTCGGTCAACTCCAGTTCCAGCCGTTTCGGCGACAGCCCGGTCTCGATCAGGATTTGATGGATGAGCTTGGCGAGATCGGCATGGGCGAACTGTACCGGTGACAGATTGACCGCGATCTTGTGGCCATTGCCCCACGAGGCCGCCTGGCGGCACGCGGTCCGCAGCACCCATTCGCCGATCGCCATGATCGAGCCGTTCTCTTCGGCAATCGGGATGAATTCAGCGGGCGGAATCATGCCGTGCACGGGATGGGTCCAGCGCAGCAGCGCCTCGTAGCCGCAGGTGGCGCCGGTCGGGACCGAGGTCTGCACCTGATAGTGCAGCGAAAGCTCGCCGCGGTCGATCGCCTGGCGAAGGTCGGTGGCCAAGGCGCGGCGCGCCCGCGCCGTCTCGTCCATGGCGGATTCGTAGAAGCAGACGGCTCGCGTGACGTCGTTCTTCGCCCGGTACATGGCAAGATCGGCATTGCTGACCAGCCGCTCGCGGTCGGCCCCGTCGCGCGGATAGACGGCGACGCCGATGCTGGCGCCCGCGGCGATCTCGAAATCGTCGAGCCGCAACGGTTCGAACAGCGATTTCTCCAGCCGCGAGACCAGCCCGAGAAGGTCCTTCTGATCCTTGAAGCGCTTGATCGCGGCGAACTCGTCACCGCCGAGCCGGGCGACGAACTCGCCCTCGCCGGTGAGTTTCGCCAGCCTGCGGGCGACGATCTTGAGCGCCTGGTCGCCGGCCGCATGCCCCCTGAGGTCGTTGATCTCCTTGAAGCGGTCGAGATCGATGACGATGACCGCCGTCATTGTGTCCTCGCCCTCGCGTGCCCGGTCGATCTCATGGTCGAGGCGGTCGTTGAAGGAGACCCGGTTGGGAAGGCCGGTAAGGGCGTCGTTGAGGGCGAGATGCTGAAGCCGCTCGAAACTCTCCAGA
>NZ_RZOM01001315.1:0-1424 GCF_003999175.1 Mesorhizobium sp. M7A.F.Ca.ET.027.03.2.1
GTCCAAGGGAAATCCAAGTCGTGACGGCAGCCGCATTGCCGTACGCGCGACCCGCGATGATGGTGCTGCCGTCGCCTTCGCATATGACCTCGACCGGCGTCTGAAATACCCGGACATCAATCTCGCCCAGGTTGCCGGAACGACCAGTTCCTGCACCATTTCTCCGCTTGGAGAAAACATCCTGTGTTTCCAAAACCTGGCCGACGGCACCGAGCAGCGAGCCATTTTCGCAATCGACGGCACCTTGCGCCAGACGTGGAAGGACCATCATCGGCCCGGCCATGGCGATATGACTCTCGACGCGGACGGCAGCGAAATTTACGTCGGAATCAGCAAATCCAGCCCGGACAAATATCAGGTGATCAAACGTCGGCTGTCCGATGGAAAGGTCACGTCGCTCATGAAGTTCGGCGAGGCCGAGCATGCGTCGCTGCGCGCTTTGGACCGGCCCGAATGGGCATTCATGAGTTACGGGGGCAATCCCGAGGAGGTTCGAAGCCAGCCGGACTGGGCTCCATACTCGCGCGAGGTGATCGCGCTGCGTGTCGACGGCAGTCGAGAGGCCCGACGGATCGTGCAGACGCGAAATGCTCCGTTCGATTATTGGAGCGAGACACACGCCTCCCCGTCCCCTGATGGGTCGCAAGTGATCTGGTCGAGCAATTGGGGGGTACCGGGCGGACCGGTCTACGAATTCGTCGCCCATCTCGATTGGCCGCCGCAGCCGGATATGAATCAAAAGGAGATTGCCACCAATGGCCTTCGTTAGCCGAATTTCCTTTGCAGCACTTGTCGGATGCCTGGCCTTGAGCAGCGCAACCGCGGCCGAAGCGCCGGTGGCCTACAAGCTCTCCCCCGGCGACACGGTGGAGATAGGAATTGCCTCCATAGCGGAACGAACGCAACGCGCGGTTGTCCAGATGGATGGCTCGATCGCGCTGCCCGAGTTCGGGATGATCCCGGTTGGCGGGTTGACGCCGGCCGAATTGCAGACGCGCATGGAAGCGGTGCTGCCAACCAAGATCGTCCACCAGCGTCTGCCTGATGGACGGGAGCAAATGATCGTCATCAAGCCGAGCGACGTCACGGCCGTGATCGCGGAGTACCGGCCGATCTACGTGACTGGCGATGTGCTGACGCCAGGGCAGCAGGCTTACCGGCCACTCATGACAGTCCGGCAGGCGATTGCTGTCGCCGGCGGTTTCAGCCTTCTGCGGTCGCGGGCAAGCCAAAGCGGACCTGATCCCGTTGATCTGCGACGCGACTACGAGTCGATCTGGGGGGATTACATCAGGGACTACTTTCATGGCGCCCGCATCCGCGCCGAACTTCAGAACCAGGCAGAATTTGACATGCAGCCGCCGCAGGGCTCGCCCCTGTCGAATGCATTGATATCGGCGGTCGCGCAGGCGGGAGCGGGGGGG
>NZ_RZOM01001316.1:0-1423 GCF_003999175.1 Mesorhizobium sp. M7A.F.Ca.ET.027.03.2.1
TCGGCATCCTTCGCCGCCTGGGCCTTGTCTTCGTGCTTGGGCGGCCGTCCGCGGGGCGCCGCGCCATCTGCGCGCGCGCGCAGGTAGATGTAGAGGTCGTCCATGTAGCAATAGACATTCTTGTTGTCGCCAAAGGCAGGCATGACGTTTTCCTTGCCGCCGCCGACATTCTTGCGGCCTTCGGCGACGATCGAGAGGAACGTGCCGTAATCCATGTTTTTCAGGCTGTTGACCAAAGCCGGCGCATAGCTCGAACCTGTTGCATCCTGTCCGTGGCAGACATGGCAATCGGAGTGATACCGGCGGTAGCCGCTGAACGTGTACCAATCGACGGTTCCGTTTTCGATCTTGTAGGTCGGATTTCCATCCGCATCCAAATACTTGCCGCCTTCTTCCTTCACCGCCTTGGCTTTTTCCATGCTGTCGTCGGCCTGGGCGACGCCTGAGCTTGCCAGAGGCAGCAGAGCCAGGACCAAAGCCGAAATTACAATGCGAACGGACATTCAAACTTCCTTCATTTGCCAATGGACACGGTTTTGCTGGCGCGACCGGCATTGATCGGTGTTTTGGGTGCGTAACCGAATCGAGAGCCCGGCCATGGCTTCCGGATGATCCGGGCTCTCGTTCTTCAAGCCTTTGGTCTCACAAGACCTGAGGCGTTCTCAAGGTTCCCAGCGCATCAATCCGGGAGACCGAAGACGGTGAGCTGACCGCCCAGCGTCGTGTAGTCGGCAAGTGCCGCGTAGCCACCGACGGCACCAAGACCAGCGGTGCCAACGACGGCGGCCTCATCGCCTTGGGCACGGCCCTGATCGACGGCGCCATGCCAGGCAGCGGCGTTGTCAGGCGAAAGCAGGCCGCCTGCCAGGCCAATACCTGCCCAGCCGCCAACACCCGACAGAACGGCGATGTACTGCTTGCCGCCCTGCTCGTAGGTCGTGATGTTGCCGATGATGCCGGACGGGGTCTTGAACTTGTAGAGTTCCTTGCCGTCCTTATCGACCGCCTTGATGTAGCCTTCGAGCGTGCCGTAGAAGACGACGTCGCCATCTGTCGCCAGAGCGCCCGACCACACCGAGAACTGCTCGGGCTTCGACCAGACGATCTCGCCCTTGGCCGCATCCCAGGCAATGAAGTTGCCCATGCTGCCGTCGCCGCCAGGGGCCGGGTACATCGACACGGTGGCGCCAACATAGGGCTGACCGGCGGTGTAGCTTACCTTGTAAGGCTCATAGTCCATGCAGACATGGTTGGTCGGGACATAGAACAGCCCGGTCTTCGGCGAATAGGCCGCCGGCTGCTGGTCCTTCGTTCCAAGCGCGGCCGGGCAGATGCCGGTCGAGTTGGTGTCTTCGCCGTTTTGCTGGGTCGAATATTTCGCCACGACCTGCGGGCGGCCATACTGATCGCTCTTTGGGTCCAT
>NZ_RZOM01001317.1:0-1417 GCF_003999175.1 Mesorhizobium sp. M7A.F.Ca.ET.027.03.2.1
GCGTCATCTATCCCGGGCGCGCCGACCATCCGCAGGCCGATATCGTCAAGAAGCAGATGTCGGGCGGCTCGACGCTGATCTGCCTCGACGTCAAGGGCGGCAAGCAGGCGGCCTTCGCCTTGCAGAACGCGCTCGACATCGTCTTGATCTCCAACAATCTCGGTGACGCCAAGAGCCTGATCACCCACCCGGCGACGACGACGCACAAGAATTTGAGCGACGAGGCGCGCGCCGAACTCGGCATCGGGCCGGGCACGCTCAGGCTTTCGGTCGGGCTGGAGGACACCGACGATCTGCTCGAGGACATCGCGCAGGCGCTGAAGGCCAGGTAGCGCGCGAGCGTCGTCGCAGGATTACAGGCCGACCGCCTTGCGCAGCACTTCGTTCATGCGGGTCTGCCAGCCATCGCCAGCGGCCTTGAAGCGGTCGAGAACGTCGGCGTCGAGGCGTAGCTGTACGGCACGTTTGGGCCGGGCAAGCGGCGGCCGGCCAACCTTGCGGCGCGAAACGGCATCGGTTGGCTGCGCATCCGGATCGGCTTCGGCCGCAGCGGTGATCTTGGCATCTTCTTCGTCGGTCATCGCGGCAAGCGCCTTTTTGGCCAACGCCAAAGCGTCAGCACGTGACAGCTGGGGCGCAGCAGCCTCACGGCGTACGATCGTCTTAGAGGTTTTCGACATAGTCCGTAATTTCCTGCCTTGTGGCCTTGCGCAGCGAAATAACGCGGATGGCGTATCGTCGCTCGACATAAACCATCACATGGACGCCAGTTCCGATCAGACCGATGGCAACGAGGCGGTCCTCGCCAAAGTCCTCGCTGTCGTCGAGCCTGATAGCGGCGTTGGCGAAGTCGAAGGATGGTGCGATCGCAAAATCCACGCCATGCTTGGCCCTGTTCGTCCTGGCCTTGTTTTCATCCCACTCGAACTGCATCGCCGCCGGTGCGTTCCCATAAATTATGTATACACAAAAATAGAGCCTAACGCAACATTTCCGTATATACGATAATCATTCCAGCGGTCAAACCTAGCTGACGCCTTCAGGCGCCGGACGGCGTCTCTTCCAGCTCGGCCGTCTTGGTGCCGATGGTCATCGCATTGCCGCGCCAGTCGACGGCGCCGCCGAGCCAGCCGCGCGCCCACATCGCCGGCAGGATCAGGTCGCGCGCCATGATCGCTGCGACCATGCGTGGCGACAGGTACCAGCCCTTGGACCAGGCCAGGGCGCACTCCGGAAAGTAGAAGGCCACCAGTACGGCAAGGGCGGTTGCCCAGAGGCTGAAGCCGGCACTGGCCGCTGCAATCAGGGCAAGCACCAGCGGCACCACGGCGCCGGTCAGGATTTCGGGTGCGAAGAACAGCGGGAAAGTGACGCGGCGCAGGCGCGCCCAACGGGCCTGACGCGACCAGATCTCGTC
>NZ_RZOM01001318.1:0-1417 GCF_003999175.1 Mesorhizobium sp. M7A.F.Ca.ET.027.03.2.1
TGCTCCAGGGCAGCGGACTGATCCGGCCCGAAACCGCGAGCAAGGTGCGCAAGGCGATCGAGGATGTCGGTTACGTCTACAACCGCGGCGCCGCCAATCTGCGCAAGGCGCACTCCAATGTCATCGGCATGGTCATCAACGATCTCACCAATCCCTTCTTCGCCGAGCTGGCGGTTGGGATGGAGCGGGTCTTCCAGTCGGCCGGTATCGTGCCGTTCATCGCCAACACGGCGGAAAATCCGGTACGCCAGGAAGAAGTGCTGAAGTCGTTGATGGAGCAAGGCGTCGCCGGCCTCATCGTGTCGCCGGCTCGCGGCACGACGCCGGGCGCCTTCAGGCGGATCGAAACGGCAGGTCTGCCGGTTGTCTTCGCCATGCGCCGGCTTCCCGAGAGCCGCATTCCGGTCATCGCGCCCGACAATCATCGCGGCGCCTATCTCGCCACCGCCCATCTGATCGGCAAGGGACATCGCAGGCTGGTCTTCTTCGGCGGTTCGTCCGACCTGGTGGTCTATCACGATCGGCTTGGCGGATTTCGCGAAGCCTGCGAGACGCAGGGCATCTCCGACCGCGACGCACTGGTCGTCGAGGGAGAGACCAGCCGCAGAAGCGGTATCGCGTGCCTCGAAACCGCTCTCGCTATGGCTGAACCGCCGACCGCGGCGCTCTGCTTCAACGACGCTGTCGCCTTTGGCGCCATGCTGGCGCTGCGCAAGCGCGGGCTTGAGCCGGGAACTGATTTCGCCATCGTCGGTTTCGACGATGTGGCCGAGGCCGAACATTACATGCCGGCTCTGACCAGCGTCGCGGTGGACTCGGCCGGCCTCGGCGAACGCGCCGCCCATGTCATGCTGAAAATGATCCAGTCGCGCACCACACGGGCCGAAGACCATATCGGCGCGGTCAATCTGGTCGTCAGGGAAAGCTGTGGCCCGGATCGCCGCACCCGAAACAGGACGGCCGGTTCGGGGATCATGAATTGAGCAAGGTCGTTTCGGCAGCGCAGGCAGCGGGCCTGATCAAGGACGGCATGGTCGTATCCGTGTCGTCGTCGAGCGGTCTCGGCTGTCCGGACGCGGTGCTTGCCGCGATCGGCGAACGCTTCGAGGGGGAAGGCCACCCAAAAAATATCACCACACTTCACCCGATCGCCGCCGGCGACATGTACGGCATCAAAGGCATCGACCATCTGGCCAAGCCCGGCCTGCTGAAGCGTACTTTGTGCGGCTCCTACCCGTCCGGCCCCTCCTCTTCCGAACCGCCGCAGATCTGGAAGATGATCGGCGACAATTCGGTGGCCGCCTACAACGTGCCGTCCGGCATCCTGTTCGACATGCACCGCGAAGCGGCCGCCAAGCGGCCGGGCGTGCTGACCAAGGTCGGCCTCGACACCTTCGCCGACCCGCGCCACCAGGGC
>NZ_RZOM01001319.1:0-1417 GCF_003999175.1 Mesorhizobium sp. M7A.F.Ca.ET.027.03.2.1
GAGCGGACCTGAAGGGCGTCTATGCGGTGGTGCAATCGGAAACCGGCCGCGTGGTCTTCAATGCGGCCCGCAGCGAGATCGTAAGCCCGAGAAACCTCGACGGCCTGACCTATGGCGGCTTCGGCAGCGCCTGGGAAAACGCCCTGATATCGACCATCATCCGCCATGATGGCGGCAAGGGCAATTTCGAGACGGTGACGCTCGGCACCTCAGCCTATGAGGCGCTGGCCAACGGTTCGGTCGATTTCACGCTCGAAGTCTCGACCTGGGAGGGTGTCGACGCCGAGCTCAGGGGCGTCAAACAACGCAGCTTCGTCTATGCCGATTACGGCGTGCCTGACGAGCACACGACACTGATCTCTTCGAGCGAAGCCTATCTCCAGGCAAACCCCAAGCCTGCGGCCGCCTTTGTCCAGGCGACGCGGCGCGGCTACCAGTTCGCGGTCGATCACCCCGAAGATGCGGCAGCCCTGCTGATCGCGGCCAACAAGGATGCGTTGACCAATCCGGCGCTGATCCACGCCTCACTGAAGGCGCTGATCGACGGCCATTATCTGCGCAGCCAAAGCGGCGCCATCGGGACGATGGATCCGGCCAAGATGGGAGCGATCGGCGGCTATCTCTTCGCGTCCGGCATTTTGCGTGATGCCGACGGCAAGCTGGTTGCTCAACGCCCGGATTTCGGGAGCTATTTCCGCAACGACTATCTGAGCTAGTCTGGCAAAACCAAATGAGATGGGTCGCCAGTCTTTCTGGGCGACCGCGTGGAGCAGGTCGTCTGGGAGTGGCGCCCTGGCTCCCCGACAGCCAGTTTAATGCCGATCTGATCTTGTTGATTAACTGCCCGGCAATGGTTGCGTGCAAAGGTCGCCCTGAGGGATCATTGGGGTGTTTGCATTGCTCATATCAAAAAGCGAGGCGCTTTCGCACATCAGTGACGGCAGGATTTTGTCCGCAGCCCGAACGCGCGAAATCCTGGTGGATTTGCGCGAAGGTTTCTTTCGGATCTGCGCGCTGGCCTTCGCGGGCATGTTCGTCTACCGCGGCGTATATCACCTGATGCTCGACCCGACCCGCATCAATGTGGCGCTGGTGGCAATTTCAGAGATCCTGACCTTTACCTGGCTGCTTCTGTCGCGGCGACCACAGGTACGCGACTGGAACCCGCTGACGGTGGTTGTTTCGGTGGTCGCCAGCTTCGGTGTCGGCTTCATCGACCTGGAACCGGGCGTGGCCATCATCCCGATCTATGCCGCCGCGCCGCTGCAAGTCCTGGCGTTGGGGTTCGTGATCTGGGGGAAGATATCGCTAGGGCGTTCTTTCGCCATTCTGCCGGGCAATCGCGGCGTGATGACCGACGGTGCCTACCGCCTGGTGCGGCACCCGATCTATGCCGGATACCTTGCCGGTCATGTCC
>NZ_RZOM01000131.1:0-8920 GCF_003999175.1 Mesorhizobium sp. M7A.F.Ca.ET.027.03.2.1
GAGGTGCGAGGCGCCTCCAGCGACAACAGACATAGCCGACCGCAAGGAAAATGACGGATCACCTTGAGGCGAGCCGTCACTTCTCCTGCTCGTATCCCCGGGATTTGGGTTCTAGAATTCAGCGCCGGCTGAACAGCAGACTGGCGACAAGACCGAGCACCACAAGGCCCACCGCCGCGGCAGCCGCCGGATGGTCGCGGGCCGACCTCTCGATCACCCTGCCCTGTTTACGGATTGCCGGCATGGCGTCGCGCAGGCGCCCGGCGAGATCGGAATAGGTGTCCAGCGCGGCATCGCGACCGTCCTCGTAATACGCGCCGCCTCGCCTTGCCACGGCCCTCTTCAAGCTGGCCAGTTCCTTGGTAAGAGCCGCGACCTGCCTGTCGAGATCGATGTCGGAGAGGGTCGAAAATGATGCCATTGGTATGTTTCCTTCACTTGCAGAAGGAAGCGTAACGCCTCACCGGAAGACGGGTTCCGGCTTTCGAACTATCGATGTCGCGTCGGGCCGCGGTCAGCGCACCTGGTCAAGCAGGCGCTTGCATTCCAGGAGGTCGAACAGCGCCTCCTGCAGCAAGGCCCTGTTGTCGCGCGAGAGTTTCGATGCATCCGGCTGCACCGGACCGTCCTCGTCGCTCTTGCCCAGGCCGAAAAAGCGGCGGCTGGGCTTCACCCGCGGCTGGCCAACCAGTTCGTCGTCCATGCCGCGCGGCTGAGCCGCCGGCGTCAGCGGCACTTGGTCAGCCTGCTTTCGCTGCGAGATCGCCTCTACGGCGGCCATGTCGCCATTGCCGATGGCAACCAGGAAATGGTTGCCGTTCTCGCGCAACAGCTTCTGCACGCCCTTGATTGTGTAGCCCTGGTCGTAGAGCATGTGGCGGATGCCCTTGATCAGCTCGACATCCTGCGGCCGGTAGTAACGACGGCCGCCGCCGCGCTTCATCGGCTTGATCTGGTTGAAACGCGTTTCCCAGAAGCGCAGCACATGCTGCGGCAGATCGAGATCTTCGGCGACCTCGCTGATGGTACGAAAGGCGTCGGGGCTCTTGTCCATGGGCGAATCCTCACGCTGGACGATGATCCGGCCTACCTGCCGAATCGGGGCTTATTTCAGCGGTTTATGAAGCAATATTCAAGCCCGGCGTCATGGCGGCGACGGTTTTCAACCGCGCAGTAGGACTACTTGCCGCTTTTGGCCTTGCCGCTCTGATGGGAGCGCAAGATACGGCTCTTCAGCACATTCGACGACTTGAAGGTCATCACCCGACGCGGCAGGATCGGCACTTCCTCGCCGGTCTTGGGATTGCGGCCGATGCGTTCGTTCTTGGAGCGGACGTGGAATGTCGCGAAGGACGACAGCTTCACCGTTTCGCCGCGCACGATGGCTTCGCAGATTTCATCCAGCACCGCTTCGACGAGTTCGGCCGATTCAGTGCGCGACAGGCCGACCTTCCGGTAAACTGCCTCGGCAAGGTCGGCGCGCGTAAGTGTCTTTCCCCCCATGCGACCGTCCCATCAGCTCAAAACATAAAATTCGGCACAACAACGGCAGAGCCTAAGTAATTGATCCGTCAAGGTCAAGGACCGAAACTGGACCGTTCAGCACTTACCAGCGAACCAGGACAGCGCCCCAGGTGAAGCCGCCACCCATCGCTTCCAGGAGGACGAGATCGCCCTTCTTGATGCGGCCGTCGGCGACGGCCACCGACAGCGCCAACGGCACGGAAGCAGCCGAGGTGTTACCGTGCAAATCGACCGTAACCACCACCTTTTGCTCAGCTATCCCGAGCTTCTTGGCGGAAGCGTCAATAATTCGTTTATTGGCCTGGTGGGGCACGAACCAGTCGAGATCATCGGCCGAGATACCGGCTTGCGCGAACGTCGCCTCGATGACATCGGTGATCATGCCGACCGCGTGCTTGAAGACTTCGCGGCCCTCCATCCGGAGGTGGCCGACCGTACCCGTGGTCGACGGCCCGCCGTCGACGAAAAGCTTGTCCTTGTGCGTGCCGTCGGAGCGCAGGCTGGCCGCCAGAACGCCATGGTCGGCGATCGCGCCCGTCCCCTCGCCTGCTTCCAGGATCATGGCACCGGCGCCGTCGCCGAACAGCACACAGGTCGAGCGGTCGCTCCAGTCGAGGATGCGCGAGAATGTTTCCGAACCGATCACCAGGACACGCTTGGCCAGGCCGCCGCGGATGTAGAGATCGGCGGTGGTCACGGCATAGACGAAGCCCGAACAGACCGCCTGCAGGTCGAAGGCAAAGCCGTGATGCATGCCGAGCCGGTTCTGGATCTCGACGGCAGTGGCCGGGAACGTGTTGTTGGGCGTCGAGGTCGCCAGCACGATCAGATCGATGTCGGCGGGCGTGAGGCCCGCATTGGCAAGTGCGGCACGTGCCGCTGCTTCCCCCAGCGAAGCCGTGGTCTCGTCGTCACCAGCGATATGGCGCTGGCGAATACCGGTACGCTGGGCGATCCACTCGTCGGAGGTCTCGACCATGCCTTCGAAATCGGCATTCTTCATGATTCGGCGGGGCAGCGCGGCGCCTGTGCCGCGCACGACTGATCTGATCAAAGTTCTTTCCTATTCCTTTGCGTCGGTGACGACGTCGGATTTCCTAGATGACAGGGCACGCGGGTTGCGCGCATGAAACAGGTCCAGATCGGCCTCGATGCGGTCGAGGAGGTTGTTGCGGACCATGTCATAGCCGAGTTCGATCGCGGCGGCGAACCCGTCAGAATCAGCACCGCCATGGCTTTTGACGACGATGCCGCTCAACCCCAGGAAAACGCCGCCGTTGGAGCGGCCGACATCCATCTTTTCGCGCAGGCGATCGAAGGCGCCCTTGGCGAAGATGTAGCCGATCCTGGCCATCAGAGTCCGGCTCATCGCCGCGCGCAGATAGCCACCGATCTGGCGCACCGTGCCTTCCGCCGTCTTCAGCGCGATGTTGCCGGCAAAGCCTTCGGTGACGACGACGTCGACCACGCCCTTGCCGATATCGTCACCCTCGACGAAACCGTGATAGTTCATCGAGGCCATGTTGGCTTCGCGCAGCATGCGCCCGGCCTCCTTGACCTCTTCCTGGCCCTTGATCTCCTCGACGCCGACATTGAGCAGGCCGACGCTGGGCCGGGCTATGCCGAAGACCGAGCGCGCCATGCCGGTGCCGAGAATGGCAAAATCAATGAGCTGTTGCGCATCGGCCCCAATGGTCGCGCCGACGTCCAGCACCACGCTTTCGCCGCGCAATGTCGGCCAAAGGGCTGCAATCGCCGGGCGATCGATGGTGGCCATGGTGCGCAGGCAAAATTTCGACATCGCCATCAGCGCGCCGGTGTTGCCGGCGGAAATGCAGGCGTCGGCCGTGCCGGCCTTGACCGCTTCGACGGCCTTCCACATCGATGACTTCCAGCGGCCGTGGCGCAGCGCCTGGCTCGGCTTGTCGTCCATCCTGACCGCAACTTCGCAATGGAAGAATTCGCTGATCTCGGCGAGCTTGGGAAATTTGGCAAGTTCGGGGCGCACGACTTCCTCACGCCCGAAGATGACGAAGCGGACGTCGGGACGACGGGTCGCGACCGTCATGAGCGCTGGTATGACCACGGCTGGTCCGTGATCGCCGCCCATGGCATCGATGGAAATCCTGATCACGCGGTATTTATCTCACGGTTAGGCGGCAGGTCGCTTGAGCGACCGCGAAGGTTCGGCGAAAATAACGGTTTTGGGCTGCCGCACAACCGACTTTTCCGTCGCGGGCGAGCTTTTCAGGATTTTCCCAGCAAGGATCGCAGTTTTTGCTGAAATTCATTCTCCGCCGGTTCGGTCTCGCTGCCGGCATTGAGCGATGCGCCCTGCTTACGCGGATAGGGGTCGATGGCGAGCCCGAAATACTGTTCGGCGAGTGCCCCGACATCGATCGTGTCACCGGAAAATGTCTCTGGACTGTCAGGGCTTTCCGCATCGAGCAGGATCTCGCCGCCACCATCGAAGCCCTGCCGTCCGAGCTTGGAATCCTCGGGCAGCAGCAGCGCTTCGACCGGTTCGTCGATATGCGCTTCGACAGGCTCGAGCGTGACGATGCAGGCCTGAGTGATGTCGGCCTCGACGCGGCCGCTGATCTTCACGCCATTGCGCTTCCACGACGCCACCAGAAGCTCGGCGCGATAGGATTCGACCGAAATCAGCCCGTGCTCCTCGGCCAGTGCCGCACGCTGTGCGGCATCGGCCTCGATAACCAGCGGCAGGCCCTTCTGCGGCAGGCGCGTAATGTTGGCGCGGAAGGAGACCGGGCTTTGCGGGTCAACATGCTTCATTGTTCAACCTCCTTGGCGGCGGGAAAGGTCAGCGTGCCGGAGACAATCGATTCGGATGGCTGCGCGGCCAGATGACTGCGCGCGTCGGTAACATAGTTGGCCAGCAGCGATGCTTCCGCCCAGGCGCCCGCGTCGGGCCGGACATTGCGGGCAAGAGCCGCGGTCAGCCCTTCATGGGCGTTTCTTTCCAGGGCATCGTCATAGGCAGCGGTTCGGCCATAAAACATCTTTGCCAGCTTTTTCATGCGTTTGGGCACGCCAACGTCGCCAATGCCCAATTCCCGCAACGAATGGTCAACGTCAAGGAAGAACTCGTCGATCAGCACCTGGGCGACCTCCTGCGCCGCACCGCTCTCCCCGCGCAACCTGTGCTGGAACAGGAACATGTGCAGCGACAGCATCTCGAAACGGCCAAGCGGCGTATCTGGCACATTCCAGTGGGAATAAAACAGAGTCTGCCGCGCCGCCGCCACGATTTGTGCGTAAAGCGCCTCGGTGATAGCGCGGTTGGCGTAGCGTTCGCGGCCAAAAAAGCGCTGGAACATTGGGGATGGTCTCCTGGGGACCGTTTGTTGAAGTGGGCTTGTTGCATCGGCAAGCAAGCTGGTTTACCGGTTTCGCGGCCCAGCGCAAGTTGCGGCCAGCTAATGGAGTTGTTGTTGCGCGCGCTGAATTTCAAGTCGACCTTCTCGTCCAGGCCCGCCGGCGCGATCTCGCTGCTGATGATCGTTTCGGCACTGTCCGCCTGCCACACCTCCAAGATGATGGGCGATCTCAGCCCGAGCGAGACGCTGACGCAAGGTTACGTCATAGACCAGCAGGCAATCGACCTGGTGCCGGTCGGTTCGAGCCGCGAGCAGGTGCTTCTGGCGCTCGGCACGCCGTCGACGACCGCGACCTTCGACAACGAGGCATTCTATTACATTTCGCAGACGCGCAAGCGCTACGTCGCCTTCGACAAGCCACGGCTCATTGACCAGCATGTGCTGGCTGTCTATTTCGGCGCCGATGGCCGTGTCACCCAGATCGCCAATTACGGGAAGAAGGATGGCAAGATGTTCGACTTCATCTCGCGCACCACACCGACCGGCGGCAAGGACCAGAACTTCCTCAGCCAGGTCATCAACGGTGCCAGCAAGCTGGCGCCCGGCATTCCCGGCGGCGGCGTCTAATTCCCTTCGGCTTCCATTCCCGGAAGCCTCGTCATCTCAGGCGACCAAAAACCCGCGGGAGCGATCCTGCGGGTTTTTGTTATGGGTCACCAGTCGGGCACGGCCACTGGCATGCTGCAGTGGCCACCACTGAAAACACGACGCTGGGTCCGGCATAAGGTGCCAGCGCACGCATTGCGAAGACCGGGCGAAAGCGAGCGCTGAAGGATAGTTTGGCTTTGCCTCAACAAAAAACCCGCGGGATCGCTCCCGCGGGTTTTTTTCGGGCTGAAGCCTTGATCAGCCGTGCGCGAGCACCGCCAGCAGCAAGAGCGCGACGATGTTGGTGATCTTGATCGCCGGGTTGACGGCCGGGCCAGCGGTGTCCTTGTAGGGATCGCCGACCGTGTCGCCGGTCACCGAAGCCTTGTGCGCCTCGGAACCCTTGAGATGCTTGACGCCGTCCTTGTCGACAAAGCCGTCTTCGAAGGACTTCTTGGCGTTGTCCCAGGCACCGCCACCAGAGGTCATCGAGATGGCGACGAACAGGCCGTTGACGATGACGCCGAGCAACGAGGCACCCAGCGCTGCAAAGGCGGACGCCTTCGAGCCCGAGATCAACAGCACGCCGAAATAGACCACGAGCGGTGCCAGCACCGGCAGCAGCGACGGGATGATCATCTCGCGGATCGCCGCCTTGGTCAGCAGATCGACCGCGCGTGCGTAGTTCGGCTTCGAGGTGCCGGCCATGATGCCCGGATCCTCGCGGAACTGCTTGCGCACTTCCTCGACGATGGCGCCCGCCGCGCGGCCGACGGCCGTCATGGCGATGCCGCCGAACAGATATGGGATCAAGCCGCCGAAGATCAGGCCGGCGACGACGTAGGGGTTGGAGAGATCGAAGGAGATCTCGCCCATGCCCTGGAAGTAGGGATATTTGTCGCCATTGGCGGCAAAGAACTTCAGGTCGTTCGAGTAGGCGGCAAACAGCACCAGTGCGCCGAGACCGGCCGAGCCGATGGCGTAGCCCTTGGTCACCGCCTTGGTGGTGTTGCCGACCGCGTCGAGCGCGTCGGTGGAGTGGCGCACTTCCTTGGGCAGGCCGGCCATTTCGGCAATGCCGCCGGCATTGTCGGTGACCGGGCCGAAGGCGTCGAGCGCAACGATCATGCCGGCAAGACCGAGCATCGTCGTGACCGCGATCGCCGTACCGAAGAGGCCGGCAAGCTGATAGGTCGAGATGATGCCGCCGACGATGACGATCGCCGGCAGCGCCGTCGATTCCAGCGAGACCGCAAGGCCCTGGATGACGTTGGTGCCGTGACCGGTGACCGACGCCTGAGCGATGGAGTTGACCGGGCGCTTGTTGGTGCCGGTGTAGTACTCGGTGATGACGACGATGAGACCGGTCACCACGAGGCCGATCAGGCCGCATATGAACAGGTTCTTGCCGGTGATGACCATGCCGGCGACTGTGCCGATCTCGCCCCAGCCGAGCGTCACCTGTGTGGCGACGCCGAGGCCGACGATGGACAGCAGGCCGGTGACGATCAGGCCCTTGTAGAGCGCGCCCATGATCGAGCCGTTGGAACCGAGCTTGACGAAGAAGGTGCCGACGATCGAGGTCAGGATGCAGGCGCCGCAGATGGCGAGCGGATAAAGCATGGCCGCACCCAGCACGGCGGTGCCGCCAAAGAAGATGGCAGCCAGAACCATGGTGGCGACGACGGTCACCGCATAGGTTTCGAACAGGTCAGCGGCCATGCCGGCGCAGTCGCCGACATTGTCGCCGACATTGTCGGCGATGGTGGCCGGGTTGCGCGGATCATCTTCGGGAATGCCGGCTTCGACCTTGCCGACGAGATCGCCGCCGACGTCGGCGCCCTTGGTGAAGATGCCGCCACCGAGACGAGCGAAGATCGAGATCAGCGATGCGCCGAAACCGAGCGAGACCAGCGAGTCGATGACGATGCGGTCATTGGGCTGGAGGCCCATGAAGTGGGTCAGGATGAGGTAGTAGATCGACACGCCGAGCAGGGCCAGGCCAGCAACCAGCATGCCGGTGATGGCGCCCGATTTGAACGCGATGTCGAGGCCGGCAGCGAGGCTGTTCGATGCGGCCTGCGCCGTACGAACGTTGGCGCGAACGGAGACATGCATGCCGATGAAGCCGGCGGCGCCCGAAAGCACCGCACCGATCAGGAAGCCGATCGCGGCGGTGATGGACAGCAGCCACCAGGCGAGCACGAGGACGACGACGCCAACGATGGCGATGGTGGTGTATTGACGCGCCAGATAGGCTTGTGCGCCCTCGCGGATAGCCGCGGAGATTTCCTGCATGCGTGCATTGCCTTGATCGGCCGCAAGGACCGAACGTGTCGCCCAGATGGCGTAAAGGATTGAAAGCAGGCCGCAGGCGATGACGGCGGAAATAATTGTCATTGCCGGATTTTCCTCGATTGATGGCCCAAAAGAACCCCTCCCTGGGCCGTTGAGACAAAGACCGGATTCCGCGCACGGAATCCGCCTCTTCGCATCGGTGTATGCGAAACAGGGCTGCGAACGTCAAGATATTGTTCGGTTTTTGCCCGGCTTTCGCCTAAATGGTTTAGACGGCGGCGTGCTTGGCAATGATGTCGCCTGATTAGATCGATTGAAATGACGCTGCGGCACTGAGCTGTCAGCTCCTCCCACCCGATCCGCTAGCGACGTGGAGCGTGAACGCGTCCGCCGGCGCCTATGCTTCTTTGCAAAGACCTGTAGGGTAGCCTATCTTCAGGATGGAACCGGAGCTAGCCTATGAATTTCAAAGCTATTATCCACGAAGCCGACGAAGGCGGGTTCTGGGCAGAGGTGCCGGCAATTCCGGGCTGCGCGACCCAGGGCGAAACCATGGAAGAACTTGTCCAGAATTTGCGTGAAGCGATCGAAGGCTGCCTCTCAGTAGAGCCGCTGTCATTCACGTCGGAGCCTGGGCGGATCGTGGAAATCGCTGTTTGAAGTCCATTTCCGGCAAGGAATTTGCGCGTGCCGTCGAACGGCAAGGCTGGAAGCTTTTGCGCATCGCCGGAAGCCACCACATCTATGGCAAGCAGGGAAGCATTGTTCGGCTTTCAATCCCTATTCATGCCAATAAACCGCTCAAAACCGGACTTCTACGACATCTCCTAGCGCTCGCTGAAATGAACGAGCGCGATATCTGAGATACTGTCGACTATTCGGCCTCTCTGCCCATGCGGCGCGCCGTGTAGCGCTCGATCGCCGACAGACCGTCATGGATCAGCACGGCAAGCGCTGCCACGATCAGGCCGCCTTGCAGGATGAAGGCGAGATTGTTGGACAACAGCCCGGCGATGATCACTTCGCCCAGCGTTTTGGCTGCCACGGTCGAACCGATGGTCGCGGTGGCAAGACTGATCACCACCGACAGCCTGATGCCGCCGAGAATG
>NZ_RZOM01001320.1:0-1416 GCF_003999175.1 Mesorhizobium sp. M7A.F.Ca.ET.027.03.2.1
CGCTCACGTGTCGCGGCATGGATCCTGGGGTCTGGGCCGCGTCGCTACGCTCCTTGCTACGCCCCAGGATGACGACGTTACGGGCGTTTCCGACAACTGTCAGCGCAAGCGCCCGTCAAACTTCCGCCTTCCGCGCTGGGGACCTAATTCAGATTGATGTCTCGGCTGGCCGATCGCATCGACACTGCGAATCCGGCCAGCACGTCGAACAGCGCGATGACCATCAGCGTGAAGAAGACGGAATGGGCCGCGCCCTTCACCAGCAGGAACTCGACCAGGAAGGCCACGAACACCAGCGTCGACAGAAGATGGTCCATGATCGAGGCGTTGGTCGTGCGCACCGACTTCGCCATTTCGAGGAACAGGAAGACCAGCCCGATCAGTATCATCAGGTCGCCCAGCGTCATCGAGAACACGCCGCCCGACATCATACTGAAGGAGAAGACCTCGCTCGCCCAAGGATCGTCACCACTGCCGAAAATTCCCAACAGTCCGAGGTTGTAGAGCACGAAAGGCACGATCAGCAGCGGAATGGCACCGAACATCTGGCGTCTCCATGTGGGGGCAATCCTTTGTAGAATGCGCCACAGGCACGCCGTCAAGATGTTTCGATGGCAGCGTTGAACACGGTCGAAGACCGCACGCAACAACCATGTCAGCCGGTTGCCGGCCGAAGGATTTGCAACGCCTGCGGTGCACGCCTCGAAATGCGCTGCCGGCCGGCTCAAACGCAAAAGGACCAGCCACCGGCCGGTCCTTATGGAAATTCAAACCTTTGAAAAAGCTGGTCTCAGCTTTCCTTGGGCGTCAACACCTGACGACCGCGATACATGCCGGTCTTCAAGTCGATGTGATGCGGACGGCGCATTTCGCCGGAATTCTTGTCCTCGACATAGGTCGGGGCCTTGAGGGCGTCGGCCGAGCGGCGCATGCCGCGCTTGGACGGAGAGGTTTTACGTTTCGGAACGGCCATGGATATGCTCCACTACATGGTCAAAAGCCCCGCCCGCCCTCGTGAAAGGGCCATGTCGGGGCCTAAATCTGAGAAAGTCGGGTGCCTATACACGCCCTGTGCCGTTTTGGCCAGCACTGGCGCGAATTTTTTTGGATCGGCTAGCGGAGACAACCGACATAGGCGCCGGAGCGGCCGGCGCGCCGCTCGATCAGATTGGCGAGCCGCCTCAAGCCAGGCCCGGGTTTGGCCGGATTGCGGGCGATCGGATTTGGCAAGGAAACCGCAAGCAAGGCGGCCTGCCGTCGCGACAGCTGTTTTGCCGAAACGCCAAAATGGTGCTGTGCCGCGGCCTCGATGCCGTAGAAGACCAGGCCCCACTCAGCGATATAAATGTAGATTTACATAATAAGACGTTTCGACATAACCGCATCGAAATAGAAGACCAGCGACAAAGAAAACAC
>NZ_RZOM01001321.1:0-1413 GCF_003999175.1 Mesorhizobium sp. M7A.F.Ca.ET.027.03.2.1
CATGGATCCTGGCGATAGGACCCTCCTCGACCGCCTCCGGCGTCACATGGATCGCCGCCGGCACCTTGCCGGAGGCGCCAGACATGCGCCCGTCGGTGACCAGCGCGACGCGCTGGCCGCGATCCTGCAGGATGCCGAGCACGGTGGTCAGCTTGTGCAGTTCCGGCATGCCATTGGCCTTCGGCCCCTGGAAGCGGATGACGGCGATGAAATCACCGGTCAGCGTGCCTGCCTTGAACGCATCGTTCAGCCCTTGCTGGCTGTCGAAGACCCTGGCCGGCGCCTCGATGATACGCCGCTCCGGCTTCACCGCGGAAGTCTTGATGACGGCGTGGCCGAGATTGCCTGACAGCACCTTCAGGCCGCCGGTCGCCTGGAATGCCTTGTTGAACGGCGCCAGCACTTTTTCGTCGCCGCTTGCCTTCGGCGAGGCCTCGCGCACCACGCTGCCGTCGGCGCCGAGCTTTGCCTCGACCGCATAAGGCCGCAGGCCTTCGCCCCACACCGTCTGCACATCCTCATGCAGGATGCCTTCGTCGAGCAGTTCGCGGATCAGGAAGCCGAGCCCGCCGGCGGCGTGGAAATGGTTCACGTCGGCGAGGCCGTTCGGATAGACCCGCGCCAGCAGCGGCACGGCTTCCGAAAGGTCGGAAATATCCTGCCAGGTGATGGCTATGCCGGCCGCCGCCGCCATGGCGATCAGGTGGATGGTGTGATTGGTCGAGCCGCCGGTGGCGTGCAGGCCGACGATGCCGTTGACGATCGAGCGCTCGTCGATCATCCGGCCGACAGGCGTATAGGCGTTGCCGAGCGCGGTGATCGCCAGCGCCCGCTTCGTCGCCTCGCGGGTCAGCGCCTCGCGCAGCGGGGTGCCGGGATTGACGAAGGAAGCGCCCGGCGTGTGCAGGCCCATGATCTCCATCAGCATCTGGTTGGAATTCGCCGTGCCGTAGAAGGTGCAGGTGCCCGGCCCATGATAGGATTTGGACTCGGCTTCCAGCAGTTCGGCGCGCCCGGCCTTGCCCTCGGCGTAGAGCTGGCGGACCTTGGCCTTCTCGTCATTGGGCAGGCCGGTCGTCATCGGTCCGGCCGGAATGAACACCGCCGGCAGATGGCCGAAGGTGAGGGCGGCTATCACCAGCCCCGGCACGATCTTGTCGCAGACGCCGAGATAGACGGCGGCGTCGAACATGTTGTGCGACAGGCCGATCGCGGCGGCCATGGCGATGACATCGCGCGAAAACAGCGACAACTCCATGCCGGGCTGGCCCTGGGTGACGCCGTCGCACATGGCCGGCACGCCGCCGGCCACCTGGGCAATGCCGCCGGCTTCGCGCGCCGCGTCCTTGATCAGCGCGGGGAAAGTCTCGAACGGCTGATGCGCCGACAGCATGTCGTTGTAGGAGGTGATGA
>NZ_RZOM01001322.1:0-1413 GCF_003999175.1 Mesorhizobium sp. M7A.F.Ca.ET.027.03.2.1
GAGAAAGGCGCCGCAATTGCTGCAATGAATTGGCGTCGATTCCTTGGCGTTGTCGGGAATGTCCATTTGGATAGTCCCACAAGCCTTGCAATCGAGTTTGTCGTCCAGCCGTCGTCCCATTTCCCAATGATTGCGCATTTTCGGCCATGAGCCAATTGTCGATTTCGTACCAAATCGCTTCAACCACCGGTGAGTCCTCCAGCCATGGCTCATCGGTCAATCGCGAGAGTCAAAAAGGACGGCCAGCCCCAGTTCCCGTGCCAGCTCGACGATCGTCTCCATCAACTCATCGTCTGTATCCTGCAAATAAGGCGCGTCCCTGCGAGCGGCCTCTATCGCCGCTTTGACCGAAACGATGTCGCCGTATCGCGCACTTCGAAGCTCCTCTGCCAGAAATGCCTTGGCGGTACCGACAGGTCTTATTGCCCATCTGGCGATGCTCATGCGGCTCCCTCCCATGGTCACCTCTGCTTTATTTTGATCCTCTCCAAGGTGCAGATCAATCGATGGTACGATTCCGTACGCAACCGCTCAGCCGGTTGGGAGACAGCCATATGACGTCGTCTGGGCCATGGTTCGCTCGGCGTTTCCCCAGGGGGTCGACGCGAAATTGCCCAGTGTGACCAGCCCCGCGGGAACAATCGCTCGGCATGGGGGTTTCTTCAAAATCTCCCTCGAAGGATGCAAGGAGCGACCATGCGCATGTTGACGATAGCTGTCGCACTTTCCGGGGCGGTCATCATTCAGCCCGTCTACGCCCAAACTGTTGGACCGCAGCTTCCCCAGGTGACGCCACCGCAGGGCGAAGTGCAACCGGAGCAGGCGCTGCCAGATCCAGGCTCTGCTGATTTGAATTTCACCGGCGTTGCCATTGTCGCCGTCGAGGATCTGCCTGACGAAATCAAGGCGCAGGCGGATGCCGTGATCAATCAGACCAGCGCCGAAGATTTGCTACGCCTGCAAAACTCAGTCGATGCTTCGCCTCAAGCGACATCGGCCTTGAGGGCGAATGGGCTCAATTCCTCGCAGGTTGTCGCTGCAAACATAGATGGCGATGGCACCCTGACGCTGATCATTCAGACGACGACTTGAGGCGCCGAACCATTCGCATCACGCCTTGCCCCGACAGTCGCGGAGAGCAGCAATGGTCGAAGCCGCCGTTCGCAACTTCACCATCAATTTCGGGCCCCAGCATCCCTCGGCCCACGGTGTTCTTCGGCTGGTGCTCGAACTGGACGGCGAGATCGTCGAGCGTGCCGATCCGCATATTGGCTTACTGCATCGCGGCACCGAGAAACTCATAGAGCACAAGAACTATTTGCAAGCGCTGCCCTATTTCGACCGGCTCGACTATGTCGCGCCGATGAACCAGGAGCATGCGTTCTGCCTCGCTGCCGAAAGACTGCTCGAAAT
>NZ_RZOM01001323.1:0-1412 GCF_003999175.1 Mesorhizobium sp. M7A.F.Ca.ET.027.03.2.1
CCGCTATATGTCTGTCGGCGGCGACAGCGCGAATCCGGTGCTCGGCTTCGCTCCACGGCACGCGGCCGATCAGCCATGGTCCTGGTGCGATGGCCACGAATTCCACGTCTGCTGCCTCGGGTACGGCGGTGAGGTTGATCAGCCGCTGTTCATGCGCGAACGGCCGCTCGCCGGCGAAATGCCCGCATTCCAGCGCCACAACCGGTCCGGCCAAGCCCAATTCCAGCAGGGCGCGATCCTCGGCGCTGCTGCGCCTTTTGTGCCGAGCGACGCGCTCGTAGCGGTAAGGCAAGCCGAGCGCTTCGACCTCGATGCGGATATCGTGGATTTCCAGCACCGCCGCTTGCGACTGCGGCCGGCGCACAAAGCTGCCTGAGCGGCGGCGTCGTTCGATCAGCCCGGCCTTGGCAAGCTGTGACAGCGCCTTGTTCACCGTCATGCGCGAGCAATTGTATTGCACGCTCAGTTCGTGCTCGAACGGGATGCGATGGCCGGGCGCCCAGGCACCGGACGTGATCTTCTCGCTAATGTCGGTCAGGATGCGCTGGTGCAGCGAGCCGCCACCTTCCGCTACCACTGTGCCGGCCATGCTCATGCCGAAAGCGCCGTCATCACGCTGCGAAACCGCTCGGCGATAGCCTCTCGCTCCACATGCCTGCCGCCGCTGACCTGCTTGAGCCCATGCACCCAGACGCAGTCGACCTTGCCGCCATTGGCGAAGATCCAGGCGTCCAGGATCGCGTCGCCGCTCTTGCCGGCCAGCGAGGGATTTTTGGGATCGAGCGAGACGAGATCGGCGGATGCGCCGGCGGCGATCTGCGAGATGCCGGCGCCAAGGGCGACGCTGCCCCCGTCCAGCGCGGCATCGAACAGCGCCCGGCCGGTCGAGCCGCCCGCGACCGCCAGCACATTGCGGGCGCGGTGGGCGAGGCGCTGTGAATATTCGAGCTGGCGCAATTCGTCGGGCAGGCCGATGAGCACGTTGGAATCGGAGCCGACGCCAAAGCGGCCGCCATGGTCTCTGAACAGTGGCGCGGCAAAAGTGCCGTCACCGAGATTGGCTTCGGTGATCGGGCAGAGACCGGCGATGGCGCCGCTCCTGGCCATGGCAACGGTTTCAGCATCGGTCATGTGCGTGGCGTGGATTAGGCACCAGCGCTTGTCCACCTTGGCATGGCCAAGCAGAAATTCGACCGGCCGCGCGCCCGACCAGGCAAGGCAATCCTCGACCTCTTTCACCTGCTCTGCAATGTGGATGTGGATAGGCCCATCCGGCGCTAGGGCAGTCACCTCAATCAGTTCTTCCGGCGTCGCGGCGCGAAGGCTGTGCGGAGCGACGCCGACGACAGCCTGATTCAACGCGCGAACCGATTCGCGGCATTTCTCAACAAGCCGCGAGAACCGATTCACAT
>NZ_RZOM01001324.1:0-1411 GCF_003999175.1 Mesorhizobium sp. M7A.F.Ca.ET.027.03.2.1
TCGGCGGCATGCCGTCGCTGGCGCGCGCCCAGGGCGCGCCCGGCGCCACCATCCGTGTCGCCAGCAGCGTGCCGGCAGCGACGATCGACCCGGTCACCATTGCCGACGCCGGCGGCTTGCTTGTCATGCAGCAGGTTGCCGAGTTTCTCTGCGTCGACGGTCCCGATCTGGTGCTGCAGCCGGCGCTGGCCGAGAGCTGGAAGCCGAACGACAACGGCACGGTTTGGACCTTCAAGCTGCGCAAGGGCGTAAAATTCCACAGCGGCGGCGAGATGAAGGCCGAGGACGTCGTGGCCAGCATCGACCGCCTTGCCGATCCGGCAAACTCGTCCAACGCGCTGTCGGTGTTCAACGGCATCCTGCAGAAGGGCGCCTCCAAGAAGGTCGACGACTACACGGTGGAATTCCACCTCGATGCGCCGAACGGCAACTTCCCCTACATGCTGTCGTCCGACAACTACAACGCCGTCATCATCCCGGCGAGTTACAAGGGCGACTACGAGAAGAGCTTCGACGGCACCGGGCCGTTCAGAATAGAGAAATACACGGCAAAGGTCGGCGCCTCCTTCGTCCGCAACGAAGACTATTGGGGTCCGAAGGCACTGTCGGAACGCACCGAATTCACCTTCTTCACCGATATGCAGCCGCAGATCCTGGCGCTGCAGGGCGGACAGGTCGACATCATCAACCAGATGCCCGTGCTGGCCGGCGTCGCTCTGCTCAACGATCCGAACGTCGACATCATCAGCCTGAAGTCGTCGGCCCATCAGCAACTGCACATGCGCTGCGACGAGGGTCCGTTGAAGGATGCGCGCGTGCGCCGTGCCATTGCGCTCTGCCTCGATCGCGACAAGCTGGCCGCCGGCCTGATGAAGGGACGCTCCGCTCTAGGCAATGACAGCCCGTTCGCCGCCGTCTATCCTTCGACCGATACGAGCGTGCCGCAACGCAAGCAGGATATCGCCCAGGCCAAGCAGCTCATGGAAGCAGCCGGCCTTGGCCAGGGCTTCAAGATAACCCTGACCACCGAACGCTACCTGGAAATCCCCGAATACGCCCAGCTGATCCAAAACTGGGTCAAGGAGATCGGTGTCCAACTCGACCTCAACATCCTCGACCAAAGCGGCTATTACGGAGACGCGGTGTTCGGCAAGTCGAACTGGCTGGATTCGGTGATGGGCATCACCGACTATGGTCACCGCGGCGTGCCGAACGTCTATCTCGCGGCACCGCTGAAGAGTGAAGGCACCTGGAACGCGGCACACTTCAAGAACAAGGACTATGACGCGCTGGCGACCAGCTACATCGCGGCCCTCGACCTCGAGGCACAGAAGGCCGACGCCGGCAAGATCCAGAAGCTGCTGCTCGAGGAAACGCCTGTCATCTTCGGCTATTTCTATGACTATCGGAC
>NZ_RZOM01001325.1:0-1411 GCF_003999175.1 Mesorhizobium sp. M7A.F.Ca.ET.027.03.2.1
GTTCCATTCCGATGCACTGATCGCCGAATTGCAGGATGCGCTGGTCGAGACCTGGGATGCGCTCGGCATCCCCTATGGCTCCGCCGGGCGGCCTTCGGTGGCCAAAAGCGACCGCATCATTCCCCTGCTGGTCCCCAAGTCAGGTGGCTGAAGCCGTTTGAAACTCTACTCCGGCGGCTATCTGGCTCGCCGGAGCGATTTTCAATCCGCGCTTCGTCGACGGCTCAAACTACCTTCATCCACTTCGCCAGCCGGTGTGCCGCTTCCTCGACCTGATCGAGGCGGCGGTGGAAACACAACCGCAAAAACGCCTCGCCGCCGGGGCCGAAAGCGGTGCCTGGCGCCAGGCCGACATTGGCCTTGTCGACAATGTCGAAGGCAGCGGTGCGTGAATCGGTGATGCCGTCGACAGTGAAAAACAGATAGAACGCGCCCTGCGGCACCGTGAACCGGGCGCGGCCGGTGGCGCCGAGAATGCCGCAGACAAGGTCGCGCGCCTTGCGCGCCCGCTCCACCTGTTCGGCAACGAAGGCATCGCCCTCGTCAAGGGCGGCGGCCGCGCCGCGCTGCATGAACTGGGCGACGCCGGAGTTCGAATACTGGATCAGGTTCTCGAACACCTGCTGCAAGCTCGGATGCGTCTTGATCCAGCCGACGCGCCAGCCGGTCATCGCCCAGTTCTTGGAGAAGGAGTTGACGTACAGGATGCGGTCTTCCGCCGACGCGATGTCGAGGAAGGACGGCGCGCGGCCGTGGCCATAGTGGAAAAGCGAATAGATCTCGTCGGCGATGATCCAGAGGTTTTTCGCGCGTGCCAGATTGAGGATGGCCTGCAAGGTCTCATGATCGGCGGTCCAGCCGGTTGGGTTCGACGGCGTGTTGATGAACAGCGCCTTTGTGCGCGGCGTGATCGAAGCCGCGATCTTCTCGACGTCGCAGGACCAGCCATTGCCGGAATGATCGAGCGTGACCGCGACTGGAATGGCTCCCGCTATCGCTGCCGCGGCATCGAAATTCGGCCAGGCCGGCGACAGATAAACCACCTCGTCGCCCACGCCGGCGAGCGCGTCGAGCGCCAGCTGGATGGCATGCATGCCGGAGCCGGTGACGATGAATTCTTCCTCCGGGAAGGTCTTGCCGAAATGCCTGGCATAGTATCGGGAGAGCGCCTGCCTGAGATCGGGGATGCCCCTTTGCCAGGTGTAGAATGTCTCGCCGCCGGCCAGCGCCTTCGACGCGGCATCGGTGATGAAGGCTGGCGTCGGCAGGTCGCCCTCGCCGGCCCAGAGCGGAATCATGCCTTCGCGCAGGCGGCCGTAATTGACGACGGCGACAATGCCGCTTTCGGGTGCCGCACGGGCCTCGGTACGCAAGCTGTCGATCAGGGTCATTGGCGGGTCCGTTTTGTTTT
>NZ_RZOM01001326.1:0-1411 GCF_003999175.1 Mesorhizobium sp. M7A.F.Ca.ET.027.03.2.1
CTACTGGGCGCTGCGCTCGGCGTCACCATCGCGCTGTCGACGCCGAAGAAATATGAAGCCACCACCGAACTGATCGTCGACCCGCGCGATCTGAAGCTAACCGATCGCGACCTCACCCAGTCGGTCGTCGCTTCCGATGCCACGCTGGCCATCGTCGAGAACCAGGTTCGGGTGCTGACCTCAGGCACCGTTCTCAACAAGGTCGTCGACAAGCTCAATCTGGTCAACGACCCCGAATTCAATGGGCAAGGCGGCGGCGGCCTTAGCATCATGTCGCTCATCCGCTCCGTCCTGTCGCGCAATGACGGGCCGGGGGGTGTCGACGACAGCCGCCGCCGCGCGCTTGCTGTCGGCAATCTGGCCGAGAGCCTTTCGGTCGAGCGCGGCGGCAAGACCTTCGTCATCACCGTCAGCGCCACCACGCAGAATGGCGAGAAATCGGCCCTCATCGCCAACACGATGACGGATGTCTTCCTGCAGACCTTCGGCCAGATACAGTCGGACACCGCAGGCCGCGCCACCGACGAACTGACGGCCAGGCTTGACGAGTTGCGCAAGGGGGTCGAGGCGGCCGAGCGCAAGGTCGAGGATTTCAGGGCCACGCACGACCTTGTCGACGCGCAGGGCCACCTCATCAGCGATGACGAAATGCTGAAACTCAACGAGCAGCTGTCGGTTGCCCGCGCCCGCACGCTGGAGCTGAATGCCCGGGCGGCCTCGGCGCGTTCGGTCGACGTCAATTCGGTTCTCACCGGCACCTTGCCGGAGGAGATCAACTCCAACTCGATGAGCGATCTGCGTTCGCAATATGCATCGCTCAAGCAGGAGGCTGACCGCGCCGCCATTCGGTTCGGCCCGCGTCATCCCGAACTCCAGGCGCTCAATGCCCAGCTTGCCGGCGCACGCGACCGCATCGCCTCGGAGCTGCGCCGCATCGGCTCGTCGCTGCAGGTCGACCTCAAGCGCGCGGTCCAGCTCGAACAGGATCTTGCCTCTCGCCTGGCGCAGCTGAAGGTCCGCAGCGGCGACGTCAACAGCGACCTCGTGTCGATGCGCGAACTGGAGCGCGAGGCCACCGCCAAGCGTTCCGTCTACGAACAGTATCTCCTGCGCGCCAAGGAGACCGGCGAGCAGAAGGACATCAACACAGCCAACATCAATGTGATCTCGAAGGCCTTCGCGCCGCTCGAGCCGAACGGGCCGTCGCGGGTCGTGGTCGCGCTTGCCAGCCTGTTGCTGGGTTTCGCCTCCGGCATTGGCCTCGGAGCCATGCGTGGCGCCTATGAGAGCCTGCGCGACACCGCCAATTCGCGCTCGCGTCGCGACCATGGCACGGACGAACGCCGGACGCCTTACGAAGACAAGGCATATCGGGCAGCGCCGCCGCCGGCGCCGCCACAACCACCTGCGC
>NZ_RZOM01001327.1:0-1408 GCF_003999175.1 Mesorhizobium sp. M7A.F.Ca.ET.027.03.2.1
GATGCAAGACGATGACCGCCGCGCCGCTCGTCTCCGTCCTGTTGCCGGTCTACAATGCCGGCCCCTATCTCGCCGCCGCGCTGGGAAGCATCCTGCGGCAGGATCACAGTCGCCTGGAGATCATCGCGATCGATGACGGCTCGACCGACAATTCGCTCGAGATACTGGAGCGATGCCAAGAGGCCGACAGCCGCATCTCGATCGTCTCGCGCGAAAACCGCGGCCTCGTCGCGACGCTCAACGAAGGGCTGGCGCTCGCCCGGGGCGAACTGGTCGCGCGGATGGACGCCGACGACGTCGCCTATCCCTGGCGTTTGTCGCGCCAGGTGGCGCTGTTTGAGCGGCGGCCCGAACTGGGCTTCTGCGGCGCCGGCGTCGACATGTTGATCCGCGGCCGCATCGCCAGGGGTAAGCCCGATCCGGTGTTCCAGTTCGGCCGCATCCCTGTATTGGCGATGTTCTTCACGATCTTTATGCACCCGACGGTCGTCTACAACAGGAAGGTCGTCGACGACAGCGTTCTCCACTACGACCCGATCTACAGGCACGCCGAGGACTTCGAT
The DNA here is from genome assembly GCF_003999175.1 of Mesorhizobium sp. M7A.F.Ca.ET.027.03.2.1. NCBI lineage: Bacteria > Pseudomonadati > Pseudomonadota > Alphaproteobacteria > Hyphomicrobiales > Phyllobacteriaceae > Mesorhizobium > Mesorhizobium sp. M7A.F.Ca.ET.027.03.2.1. The sequence continues at coordinate 564 of NZ_RZOM01001327.1, forward strand.
CTTTTCAGGCGGCTGGCCGGCCGTTACCCGGCAGCCATGATGCCCGAAAACCTGGTCGTCTACCGCGTCCATGAGGCAAGCGTGACCAGCCGGCACGTCAAGGAGATGCGCAGGACGCATTTGCGGATCGTCGCCGAGAACCTCGAGCGCGAGGGCCTGGCGCAGGCCACGCGGGACCTGCGAGACATCGGCGATGCGGTCAGCCACGACACGGTCGCCCGTGCGGCCAGCTTCATCGTCGCGCTGGAGGAGGAAATCCGCTCGCTGCCGGCGGCGACGCGGCCGAGCTTCGAGGCTGGCGCGCTGAACCTGTTCTATTTCCTCTACCAGCTCGTCGCCGACAAAAAGCAGCCTGCGCTGACGCATGAATTGCTGACGCGGACCGCGAAATGGAACGCCATCCGGCGCCGCGAGCAATATGCGCTGCGGCCCGGCGCCTGGGCGCCCTGGCTCAGCCTCGCCTCGCTGTCGGCCGCCAGACAAGCCGATGCCATGGCATACTTCTTCAAATCCGCGCCCGCCGCGGCGGTTCTGGCGTCTCATCGGTTGAGTTAAAGGCATGATCGTCAAAGCCCACCAAGCTCTGCAGCGCGATCGTTCGACGGCGCTTGACCCTGCCCCGACCGGTCGCGGCCGTGACCGATCGGCGCCGGAGGTCAGCTTCATCATCTGCACGCGCAACCGCGTCGCGGTGCTCGATGCCTGCATCAAGTCGGTGCAAGCCGCCTGCCGCGCACATGCCGGCTTCGCCGCCGAACTCGTGGTCGTCGACAACGGTTCGATGGACCGCACGGCCGAACGCCTGGCCAGCATCGCCGCTGCGTCGGACATTCCGTTCACGCCCG
>NZ_RZOM01001328.1:0-1408 GCF_003999175.1 Mesorhizobium sp. M7A.F.Ca.ET.027.03.2.1
GCTCTTGTCGATGTTCGCGGCGGTCGTCGTCGGCGGCACGCGCCTCGGTGGCGGGCAGGGCGGCCCGGTGGGCTCTGTCTTTGGCGCCTTTATCCTGATGATCGTGGTGAACATCCTGCTGGTGCTCAACGTATCGGCCTATTATTCGACCATTGCCGAAGGCACCATTCTGGTGCTGGCGGCACTTGCCGGCTCGATCTCGCATGCATCGGTGCTTGCCGTGCAATTGCGCGCCGCGCGCGCCCGGCTTGCCGCCTGGCGCGCCGGCATATTGCCCTCGCAACTCGAGCGCGTGGACCGGCGTCTCAAGACCGCCGAACCAGCCCATGCCCAGCGCAGTCCGGCATCGCCGCGCCCTGCCTTCCACCTGCGCAACGCGGAAACGCTGCGCTATGCGCTGCCCGCCTATGTCTGCCTGCTCCTCATCGTGGTCGTCACGCAGGTCTGGCTCGGCCGAGCCATCCTCAATCCGGGGTACTGGAATTCGCTGCTGGTGCTATCGTCCTTCCTAGCCGTACTGGCGCTCGGGCAGGGAACCGTCATTCTGACCGGCGGCCTCGACCTCTCCGTGCCGTGGACGATCGGCATCTCCGGCATCATCCTGGCCGGCATGGTCAACGGCTCCGACGCCGCCCTTGTCTACGCCTTGCCGGTCGTCCTGGTGATGGCCTGCGCCATTGGCTTCGCCAATGGTTTCGGCATCGTCTATCTCGGCATCTCGCCGATCGTCATGACGCTCGCCACCAACGGCATCCTGCAAGGCTGTGCGCTGCTCTATTCGCAGGGAACGCCGGCCGGGTTTTCCTCGCCGATGCTGCGCTGGGTCATGACGGCCAAGCTTGCCGGCCTGCTGACCCCAATCGTCCTGCTGATGGTCGTCTTTGTCGTCGCGGCGGTATTGCTGCTTGGCCGCACCCCGTTCGGACGACGCGTCTACGGCATCGGCAATGGGCTGCGCGCGGCGCGCTTGTCGGGCATCGGCGTCGAGCGCACGCTGATCCTGGTCTATATGCTTTCGGCCGTCTGCGCGGCTGTTGTCGGCATCATGCTGACCGGCTTTTCGGGTCAGGCAAGCCTTGGCATGGGCGACGACTACCTGTTGCCGTCGATCGCCGTGGTGGTGGTCGGCGGCGCGCTGATCACCGGCGGACGCGGCCACTATCTCGGCATGCTCGGCGGCGTGTTGTTGCTGACCGCACTGCAGATGCTGCTCGCCGGCACCACGCTTCCCTATGCCACGAGGGCAATTCTTTACGGACTGGTCGTTCTGGGCGCCGTCATGGCGTTGCGCGAACGGCGGCTGCAATGAAAAGGACACGACCATGAGCACAAGGGCGCCGGAATCGGCGGACGAATTTCTGACCGGGCTGAAAGGCCAGCGCGTGCTGGTCACGGCGGGCGCCGGCCG
>NZ_RZOM01001329.1:0-1396 GCF_003999175.1 Mesorhizobium sp. M7A.F.Ca.ET.027.03.2.1
ACCTGATGCAGTTCATATTCGGGATGGAAGTGCCAGCGCACCGTGTGGAAGGGGTAGCCGTGCGACCACGCCTTGAAGGACTCACCGCGTCGTATCTGGACAACTTCCAGGTCCGGTTCCATGTCCGTTTCCTCCCGGGCCGGCACGGATATCTGCCGCGTTCGGCCTAATTCCCTAACCCGGCCGAATTGGTTTCGGCTCTGCATTTCAAGAGCCAAGGTACCGGCTCATGACAACAGGCGCCACCACGATTCAAGACAACGGATGATACTTTTTTAACCGGGAGGCGGCGCTCAGAAGCGCTATTCGGGCAGAACAGGTCAGTCTTGCTGACGCGTTCGCTCAATTGACCAACGAGGATGCCGCCCGCCCGGAAAGGAATTCCGGCGTCTCCGTGGTCGCCTGGCCTATCGCAAGAACAGCGTGTTCAGGCGCTGTTGCAGCGCCGTCATCGTCAGTTCACCTCGTGCGCAGCGCACCACCGGCCGCCGTCGCGAGCGGCGAAACCATCTCCGGCACCAATATGTCGTGGCGGCGCGCGAAGCTGACCAGCGTGGCCCGCACCGTCTCCGAATCAATCTCGCCGACGATGCCCTCCTTGCAAGCGTTGAGTGCGACGGCATGGGCGCCGTTGCGGCCGGCGCTCGGCCAGTCCTGCAGCAGTGCGTAAGCTTCCATCACGCTGTCGATCTTCCTCGGAAAGCCCATTCCGACCAGAAGGGTGACCGGTTCCTCAAATTGCCCGCGATTCATGGCTTGTGCCTCCTCTCGATTGTGCCTGTAGCGGGCCGAGCACCGGGAGCGCGGCCCGCCGCGGATAGGTGAATGGACTGGCCGATTCCCGTTCAACCGCTGCCGGCGGATACCTCGGATGTTGCCGACACTTGCTGCGCGGCAAGGAACATCAGTGCCGACGCCGCGGTTCGCCGGTTCCAGCCGGCAGCTTCAGCCATGTCGAGCAGCCCTGCCAGCAGCGGCTTCAGCACGTTCCTGCATTCTGTTTCATAGGCCAGGAATTCCTTCGCTTGGTGCGTAGGAGCCGGTACGGATCCGAGGCCAGCCATTGCATCCATCTTTACCTCCACTTTCTCTTCGGATGACGCCCGCTCCCCGCCAGGGAAGCGGGCGGATTGGCCGTGACCTCAGAAGTCCATACTGGCGCCGGCGGGCATTGCCGGGGCGGCGGCTTCCTTCTTCGGCTTCTCGGCCACCATCGCCTCCGTGGTCACCAGCAGGCCGGCGACCGATGCCGCGTCCTGGAGAGCGGTGCGCACCACCTTGGCCGGGTCGATGACGCCCTGGCCGTAGAGATCGCCGAATTCGTTGGTCTGGGCGTTCCAGCCCCAGCCGAATTCGCTTTTCTCGCGCAGCTTGCCGACGATGATCGAGCCTTCGG
>NZ_RZOM01000132.1:0-8843 GCF_003999175.1 Mesorhizobium sp. M7A.F.Ca.ET.027.03.2.1
TGCGAAAGGTCACGAGAGGAACGTTCTTTCTGTCGGTCATTGATTTGCTCCCAGGCCAAAGTGGTACGGTGCATTTTTCGGTTAAACTGAAGCGGCATCGACTTCGGTCGACAGTTCCGGCAGCCTCGCGCCTTGGCGTGGTTGCCTCGGACCGGTCTTGTGCAAGACCGCCCCCGAGCAGGCACGTTTAAAGGCGACGAGCTTCCGCGGAGACGGGGAATTTCGCTCGCGTGCTTTATCGAGCTTTGAGAGGTAGGCATGGTCTGCAACCGTGATTTTGACTGCGTTCTATCGACCGAGTCGCAAGCGCCATGCCAATTGACCCGATGCCTTGGGTTCACTTCGGTTTTTGCAGCAACTTTCGTGTTGTGCAGTAATGCCGGTCGATATTATTGCTCAAGCAGCACTGGAAATTGGGTGCGACTCCGTTCGGCAAACCCGGCCTTTGTCCGAAGCCGGACACGAATGTCGGAAATAGCCAAACGCCAGGATCTGGGGCGGGTTAAGAAACGTTGCCGTGGGCACCGGCTTCAGCACAATTGCGCCACGCGAGCATGGCTCCCAGCGTCAATGCCGTGCAGCAGCGAGACGAAGTCACTGCAGAATATCAACCTCTGCGAAGTCGTTGAAACCCAGCATGTGCGAGCCGTTCGAGGCGCAGATCAAGGCATGCTCGAGGAAGAGCTCGTGCTCTCGGCAGCAAGTGTTGCGACGTCTGACAAGGATCGTCGCGCTTCAAGGAAAAGAACCTGAATGGTGCACGGCTTGTGAAGGCCGGCGCATGGAAATGGCTGGGCTGATCATCCTCCATGAGGGTTGAATGAAGAGCTGGCCCCTATCTCCCTCAGCTGCAACGGGGGGAGGTAGGGCATGTCCGTCTATCGCGCTGGGTAACATTCCTCGGTGAGGCAATAAGGGGGAGCAATTTCTCATTTCGGCAGACACGACCCAGCTCTCCTTTCATGCGCTGATTCCCCCAAGGGAAATCGCGACTCCAGGCTTCCTATGCAGCGAATCGCGGTGCTGTCCGATGTCCGACAATGTCGGATGCGGATCGTAGCTGGGCTAGATCCGTCACTTTGCCTCGATGGTTTCCCACTGGCCTTATATCTGCTTCGCCCCAAATGCGGCGACATAACCTGTGCGGCATCTGTGAATGGATCGACTTCAATCGAGACCTCGGAGGTCCCGATGCGCGAAGGGAGCTTGCCGATATGACGGCCACCATAGCGAACCACGGTCCGGACGACGAGGGGACTTGGATCGGCGGGCCTGCGGCGCTGGGACACCACCGCCTGGCAATCATCGATATCCAGGGCGGCCGTCAGCCGAGGATGCTCCAGGAGGATGGCCGACCTGACTTGGTGCTCGTCTACACGGGTGAGACTTACAACTACCGCGAGCTGCGTCAACAGCTGGCCGGCCTAGTCCATCGCATGAACACGAGCAGTGACACCGAGGTGGTGCTGCACCGCCCCCGCGAGTGGGGCTCTTCGGCGGGTACACTTTTTTCACGAAATCCGTGAATGTTTCTCGCGACATCATCCCGCAATCGGTGGTGCAGCGGGTGAAGAGCCCGTATCCGGCTATCCAGAATGCCGCCTACGACAAAATACTACGTACGCGGTTCACTGCGATGCTGGACGACCTAGTGCCGGCAGTGGCACCGCTGTTGTCCGTCGACAGGTCCCGCGCTTGCTCGGTGCGACCAACAACCTTAAGCGCTAGGGCGTAACCTGACCCTGCAAGATCTCCTCACCGACTATAAGGTGCGCCTCACGATCTGAGACGATGGGACAGGATGGCTAAGGAGGTGCGCCGTCTTGCATGCCCCGCCACCGAGGCGAACCCTCTTGGCTACGCGCGCCACAGCGACGCTCCATATCGTCAGGCCTGCGTCTCATGCTCAGATGAGCCGGTATTTGGCTCTCTCATCAGCAAACCGAGAGAGCCCATGCCAAGACGGAAGCAAGCAAGACGAACGAGCGTCAGAGATATCCTGCGCCTGACCCATAAACAGGGCAGTCCGGTGGGCCAGGTGGCAGAGCAACTGAGGTTCGGCAAGACTTCGGCTTCCACCTATCTGCGGGCGCTGGAGACGGGCTGTCGTGCAGGCCCTGCATGCGGCTTTGAGGACGATGCGATGTTGAAACACCGTCTGTTGCGCCGAATCGGCCGTCGGCCACACGTTGGGTCGTCATCAGGTTCTCGACAGCTTGCCGGTGTCAAATCCAAACCGTGGTCGGCGATCCCCACCAGGGTGGGAAGGCAGCGCTGATATAGCCGAACGTCGATCAAGTCACGATCAACTATTGCCTCATGTCACATGCCCTGCGGGACTGAAAAACGGAGAAGAACATGTGCGATGCAAAACTGAAGACCGTGCTTTCGCTTTTTTCGCCGGTGGCCAGCAAATTAGATGCTCTCTCGTCCAACGGACCAGCGACGGATGCAAATTGCGTTAAGCTAAATACGAACGAGAACCCGTTTCCGTTGCCGAAGAGCGTAATGCAAAGTGCAATTGCTGCGATCGAACACCAGTATCTTTATCCGGAAGACGACAATCTCAGCTTAAGGGCAGCTGCCTCCGATGCTTACGGATTTTCCAAAGATCAGGTGATTGCCGGCAACGGTTCGTCGGAGCTGCTCGGACTCATCTACAGAGCTTTCCTCGCCCCAGGAGATAGAGTGGCGATGCTGTCGCCCGGATTTTCGTTCAACCGTAAACTTGCCATGTTGCAGGGTGCCGAGTTTCTCGAAATCGCATCGAGCGAAGCTCATCCCCTGCCGATAGAAAAACTGCTGTCCGGCCCCGCAAAAGACGCGAAGTTCATTCTGTTGGCTAATCCGAACAATCCGACCGGAACATTCGTGCCGGTGGCCGAAATCGAACGCCTTGTGGAGCAAGCAGATCGCTTGGTCGTCTTGGATGAGGCCTACGTTGACTTCGCACCCGACAATGCCCTGCGCCTCGTCAATAGACATCCGAATCTTTTGATCTTGAGGACTTTTTCAAAGAGCTATGCTGCTGCTGGCGTGCGAGTCGGCTTCGGTTTCGGTCACCCAGAAATCATTGGCAGGCTGCGCAACATCCAGAATGTCTTCAACATGAACGTGATCGGGCAGGCGGTCGGGAAAAGCATTCTTGCGCATCGCCACGCCTACGAAGAGAACCACAGGCACATCAAGCATGAACGACAGCGAGTGACCCTGGCGCTGTTGCAACTTGGCTTTTCCGTAACACCCTCCCACGCAAACTTTTTGCTGGCCCGTGTGCCGGCGGGACAGGAGGGCTCATGCTGGCAAGCCGCGTTGAAAGAGCAGGCGATCCTCATCGCCAGCTTTCCTGACGTAGATTTGAAGAACTGTATTCGCGTCAGCATTGGCACCACAGAGCAGATGGACAAATTCCTTGCTGCCGCCAAACGCGTCTGTATGAGCTTTAAGAAGAATCGCGGTGTGCACAAGCATTAAGTCAATTCACATTAAGCGCCAAGTAATAGGTGCTGATATGTCGCCAGCTATGATGATTAGCGAATAAATAATAGGTAATTTGGAGAACAATTAATTGAAGAAAATTTCCGCTTCGGGCCTGACCTTCGGCATCTTCGATCATCTGGACGAAAACGGCGATGACATCGCACAACAATATGCAGATCGGCTGAGCCTAGCAGAAGCGTGCGATGGCTATGGCTTTTATGCGTATCATCTCGCCGAGCACCACTGTACGCCGCATGGCAGAGGTCCATCACCGAATTTGTTCTTAGCGAGCGTCGCCCAGCGAACCCGCAGTCTTCGTGTTGGTCCCATGGTAATGCTACTTGCGCTCTATCATCCGCTGCGTGCCTTCGAGGAGATCTGCATGCTTGATCAGTTGAGCGGCGGCAGGCTTGAACTCGGCATAGGGCGCGGCTCTGCTCCCACTGAATTGGGATACTTCGGGGTTGCTGTAGAAGCAGCACCAGAACAGTATGCGGAGGCCAGTGAGATTCTCATCAATGCGATGAAAGGCGGGACGCTTTCTTATCAGGGCCGCCACTTTGAGTTGAAAGATGTTCCGCTGACGTTGAGACCTCACCAATATCCCCATCCGCCGACATGGATCGCCACCAATCGACCCGAGCCGGCTAGCTGGGCCGCTGCGAATGGGGCAAACATCGCCTGCGTCGGACCTTCCACTTCTGTTCGCAGCGTTACCGACGCGTTCCGCGCCGCCCGAATTCACGATGCTGACATTGGCCAGCAAGCGCCATTTCTTGGATTGCTCCGAATGGTGGTGATAGGGCGTTCTGAAACAGATGCGTATTTGCTCGCAGCACCTGCCTATGAACGATGGCTCAATAGCTTCAAATTTCTATACGAACTAAATGCCATTTCCACTCCACCAAACTTGCCTTTGAACTTCGATGCAGCAATTGAAAGTGAATTGTGCGTCGTGGGAACGGCAGATTCTGTCCGAAAAGCTCTCCTTGATCAGCTGGAAGAGGCAGGTGCTAATTATCTTCTGTGTCAACTGGCATTTGGGGATTTGCCGCTGGATGCCTCACTATACACCGCATCGGCCATTCGATCCGAAATCATGGCTCGAGTTGCCGCATCGTGAATCCGTCGTGTGATTGGAGGAGCAGCGGCAGCGCTGCTCCTCATTGCGAAACGGTTGTGGGGGCCGGACTCCTGTCAGGTGTAAACCATTGGAGCACGTCCTATCTGATCCAGGTCATATCCTGCGGCTTTGAAGTAGTTGGCACATTCGGCTGGGGTGAAGAGGTCGACGACCGCGCCGAGGCCTTGCCCCTCTGATCTAATCCGGTTTGAAGTTCGTTCTGGCCCATCCAGAGGATCAGGACATGAAACGCAGCCGCTTCTCTGAAGAGCAGATCATCGGAATTTTGAAGAAACACGAGGCCGGGGTATCGGTTGGCGATCTGTGCCGCAAGCACGGGGTCAGCGACGCCTCGATCTACAATTGGAAGGCCCGCTTCGGCGGGATGGATGTCACCGAGGCTCGGCGACCTGAAGGGCTGGAGGACGAGAACACGCGCCTGAAGCGGCTTCTGGCCGACGCCATGCTCGACAATGCCGCGTTGAAGGACCTTGTGGGAAAGAAATGGTGACGCCCGCCGCCAAGCGGAAAGCTGTCGCTCGCCTGAAGGAAGGCTTCGGGATGAGCAAACGGCGGGCGTGTAAAGCCATCGGCTGTTGCCGCATGACGGTTCGCTACCAGACCAGCAGGCCGGACGACCGGGAGGTTCGCGAGCGGATGAAGGCGATCGCGCAGGAGCGTCGCCGGTTCGGCTACCGGCGTCTTCTCGTGATGCTGAGGCGGGAGGGCCTGGTCGTGAACCACAAGAAGCTGTTCCGGCTCTATCGGGAGGAGAAGCTCGCCGTTCGCCGCCGTGGCGGCCGCAAGCGGGCGATCGGGACCAGGGCGCCAATGCTGGTGCCGCTGAGGCCCGACGAGTGCTGGTCGCTCGACTTCGTATCGGACCAGCTCACCGACGGGCGCCGCTTCCGCATCCTGGCCGTCGTCGACGACTGCACGAGACAGTGCCTGGCACTCATCGTTGATACGTCTCTCTCGGGCATGCGGGTTGCCCGCGAATTGGACCGGCTCATCACTAGCGCGGCCGGCCCAGGATGATCGTCAGCGACAATGGCAGCGAGTTCACCTCGAACGCCATCCTCTCCTGGGCGGATCAGAACCGCGTCGAATGGCATTACATTGCGCCCGGCAAGCCGATGCAGAATGGCTTCATCGAGAGCTTCAACGGCCGACTGCGCGATGAACTGCTCAACGAGACGCTGTTCACCTCGCTGGCTCAGGCGCGCGTAGCCATCGCCCTGTGGCACGCCGACTACAACACCGCGCGGCCGCACTCCCAAATCGCCTGGCAGACCCCGGCCAAGTTCGCCAGCACCTTCAATCCGCGACGGTCGCTCGCGCTGCGCTATGCCAAAGGCTCCGCGCCAGCGCCCGTCGCTTCACCCGCCCAGCAGGGCACAACCCACGCCGGAAACGAACTCAAAACTGCTGGGGCAACGTCAGTCCCATAGAGCCTTGATGGTCGGCCTTTGCTCGCAGCAGCGCCTTAGGTTGGGCGAAGGCGTTCTCAATCGGATTGAAGTCGGGACTGTAGGGCGGCAGGTAGAGCAGGCTCGCCTGCGGCCTCAATCGCGCCGCGCAGGGTTCTCCAGGCGGATGTCGCCAATGTCAAATTTGCTGGCATCCATGTCGCCCTCGCTTTCTGGTTCGAGATCGGAAAATCGCCGAATAATCAGCACATCAACCTGCGCCTGAAGGAGCTCACTGCCACTTTCGGCTGGCGGGGTGTGCCGCCCCACAATTAGAATGTCAATTGTCGTGCCAACCGCACAAGCGAAGGCCAGAAAGCCAACATGTGTTCTGCGGCTTAATTAAGAGTCAGCCGATGTCGGCCGAACATCACCTTGTCTCGAAGTCGACGATCCGACAGCAGATTGCGAAAGTTGGCGCGATGCGAAACAAACTGCTGAAGCGCTCAACTTTTATTGATCACGCGTGTTGGACGCGACGCACTCCCGTTCCAATCGGGCTGCGCGCAAATTCTCCCGGTTCACAAAACTGAGTCGCTGGAGTAGTGGGGGCGCAGAGAAATCTCCGGTCGCAGCCTTACCCGGTCAAAACAAGGATACCAATGATGAAGACTCTCGCCGTCTGCTCTGGCGGATTGGACTCCGTTTCCCTTGCTCACATGGTGGCAGCGGAGCACGAACTCACCGGCCTTCTATCTTTCGACTATGGCCAACGGCACAGGAAGGAATTGGGCTTCGCCGCTCTTTGCGCGCAGCGACTGAAGGTCCCGCACCAGATCATCGACATCGGCGAAATTGGCCGTGGCCTTTCCGGCTCAGCGCTGACTAGCAGTATCGACGTGCCGGACGGCCACTACGCCGAAGACACGATGAAGATTACGGTGGTGCCGAACCGCAATGCCATCATGTTGGCAATCGCCTTCGGTCTCGCCGCCGCCCACAGCGCCGAAGCGGTGGCGGCGGCCGTGCATGGTGGGGACCATTTCATCTATCCCGATTGCCGTCCGGCCTTCATTGAAGCTTTCCAGACAATGCAAGACCGCGCGCTCGACGGCTATGCGCAGATACGCCTCTATGCACCGTATGTGAATCTCGGAAAAGCTGACATTGTTGCGGATGGCGCAAGATACGGCACCCCGTTTGCTGAGACCTGGTCCTGTTACAAGGGCGGCGTGCGTCACTGCGGACGATGCGGGACCTGCGTCGAGCGGCGCGAAGCGTTCCATCTCGCCGGGCACGCTGATCCCACCGACTACGAGGACGCCGATTTCTGGCTTGAGGCGCTGCGCAGGAGGCGCGCGTAATGTTCCACATCACCAAGGAATTCCACTTCTCGGCCTCGCATCAGCTCACCTCCTTGCCTCCCAACCATCAATGCGCGCGCCTGCACGGGCATAACTATGTCGTCGTAGTGGAGCTGTCGGCCAAGGAACTGGACGCCCACGGCTTCGTGCGCGACTATCACGATCTGGCGCCGCTCAAACGCTACATTGACGAGAGCTTCGACCATCGGCACCTCAACGACGTGCTGGGACATGAGAAGGTCACGGCGGAATGCCTGGCCAGACATTTCTATGAATGGTGCAAGGCACGTCTGCCGCAGACCGCGGCCGTGCGCGTTAGCGAAACACCGAAAACTTGGGCGGAATACCGTCCGTGACCGACATGCATCCCGCAATCCGTGTGAGCGAGATATTCGGGCCGACTATCCAGGGCGAGGGCGTGCTCATCGGCTTGCCGACGGTGTTCATCAGAACCGGCGGATGTGATTATCGCTGTTCATGGTGCGACAGCCTTCACGCGGTGGACAATCAGTATCGCCATGAATGGCTACCGATGCCGATCGATGCCGTGTGGCAAACCGTCCATGCGCTTTCCGGCGGCAGGCCGGTTATGGTCTCCTTGTCAGGCGGCAACCCGGCCATTCAGCCGTTCGGTCCCCTCATAGAACGCGGCCATCGCGAGGGCTATCGTTTTGCACTGGAAACGCAGGGTTCCGTGGTGAGGGAGTGGTTTGCGGATCTTGACGTGCTGACCCTTAGCCCAAAGCCGCCGTCCAGCGAGATGACCACCCGTTGGGCTGCGTTTGATGCATGCCTCGAAGCGGCGCAAGAGAAGCCGCAAATCGTGCTCAAGCTCGTCGTTTTCGACGAGAGTGACTATGCCTACGCCAAAGAAGTCGCGGCGAGATATCCGCACCTTCCGATCTATCTGCAACCCGGCAATCACACGCCGCCGCGCCCTGGCAGTGAAGACGCCTCTGTCGACTTGGACGGAATAATGATGCGAATGGAATGGCTTGTCGAAAGGGTGACTAGCGACAGGTGGTTCGAAGCCCGCGTGTTGCCGCAGCTGCACGTTCTGCTTTGGGGTAACAAGAGGGCGGTCTAGTCTGCGGCTTGCGTCGCACCGGAAGGCCGGGCTCCAACGGCTTGGCAGGCTCTCTTCGCGTGCCGAGTACAGCCGAGCTTTGTTCGCGTCAGCGGTCTCGCGATTGTGCGGCTGGAAACCGCCCGGACACCCCGCTGCCGGCGTGTGTCACCTTGACTCCGATGAGCTGTCGTCACGCAAAGTTGAAATCCGCAAGAACTGGCCTTCTCGCCCCACCTGCTCCGTCGCAAGCACGTCATCCCCTCATCCTTGTCCAGCTCTTATCGATGTATCTCATTGTCCGGCCTGACGCACGACTGTCAGCATGGGAATGCATCCATTGCGCAAATGCCTTCCATAAAGAAGATCGATTTCCTCACTGGCCCAACGTGAAATATAGC
>NZ_RZOM01001330.1:0-1396 GCF_003999175.1 Mesorhizobium sp. M7A.F.Ca.ET.027.03.2.1
CTCCATGGGCTTTGGCGCAACCTCGGCAAACCGGTTCACGGGCTGGTCTTCAAGCGCCTCGTCGACGCCCACGCTGGCATAAAAGGCCAGCAGGTCGGCAATGTCGGATCGGTTGTTGGGGGAGGCGGCAGTCATGCCTGGCACATTCGTCTGCCGAGAGGCGATTTGCAACATCGGTGATTGGCGAAAGCGGCGGTGAAAGCTGATCTCCCTCCTTGAGGGGGAGATGGCCGGCAGGCCAGAGGGGGTCGCCGCGCGTAGAGCGCCAGCCTCCTCTGTCGGCGAAGGGGAGTCGCGTCCGGTCGTGCCGACCCCCTCTGTCGCCTTCGGCAACATTTCCCCCTCGAGGGGGGAGCGCGCGCCCCCGCGTCCGCTTCTCTACCCCGTTGGTATGCGCGGATCCTGCACCAGATAGAAGGTCCATCGCGGTGTGTAATCAGTCATCAGGAATTCGAACCTGGCGGTTTTCAGCGGGTCGACCTTGCCATTCCTGAACAGCAGCCGGTCATAGGGTTCGAAATCGCGATCGAAATCGGCGAAATTGCTCGACAAGATATTGTCCGGCGTCTTGTTGCGCTGGTCGAAGGAAAGCCCGTCGCCGAACACGCTCGGCCGATTCAGGATCTCCTGCAATTCGAACTGGAATTCGACCCAGGCCTGGCCGCTGTTGTTGAGCACCTCGATGCGCATATACATCATGCCGTTGGCGAATTCGCCGGCCTTGCCGAAGGCCTGGATCGGCTTTGTCGTGCGGATCGTCAGCGTCACCGGTGTTGACGAATTCAGCTCTTCGGTGATGACGAACGGATCGTCCTTCGTTCCGATGCCCGAGGCGCCGGTGATTTGGAAGCCGCCAAGCTCGTCGGAGAAGGAGTAGGCGCCTGCCGCCCAGACCTTCACTTCGTCGGCGGCAGCGTGATGCGGCGCCAGCATCAGAAGGGCCAAAAGGAGCGCCCGGCGGATCCGGCCGGGCGGGAAAAGAAAGCGCGTCGATGAAAAGCCGGCTGGCCCAGGAATGCGCATGGCGTGAAGTATGGCCGATAAGCAAGCCGTCGAACAATTAAAAACGCGCGCCTCGCAGGCAATGCCGGGCGAAAAGCAGTCTTCCAGCCTCGCAATGCGCGACTTTTTGGCCAAAACGGCATTGTCACGTATGCGCCGGTTTCCTGTCGTCAATTGATGCGCTATGCAGCGCGGGAGCCAGCAAGATACCCGAATGGGATAAGCCAGTGCGGAGGGGTTGATGAGCGACATCGAACGCGAAAGCATGGAATTCGACGTGGTTATCGTCGGCGCCGGCCCTGCCGGCCTCGCCGCAGCCATCCGCCTCAAGCAGGTCAATCCCGAGCTTTCGGTCGTCGTCCTGGAGAAGGGCGGTGAGGTCGGCGCCCATATT
>NZ_RZOM01001331.1:0-1394 GCF_003999175.1 Mesorhizobium sp. M7A.F.Ca.ET.027.03.2.1
CTTGCGAGGCGGCCTTGCTCACCTCCAGCGCATCGACCAGACAATCGCTCAGATCGAGTGCTACCGTGTCGCCCTGTGTCACGACCCGGTGTCGGCCCGGCGCGTCGAGTGCGCCGCGCAGCTTGCTCAGGCACCAGCGCAGCTCGCCCCTTGGATCGTTCGGCACGTCCCACAGCAGCTCGCACAGACGGCTGCGGCTGACAGGATGCGGCGCCAGCGCCAGATAGGCCAACAGAGCGCGCAGTTTGCGCGACGACGGCAACGTAACCGGCACATCATTGCGGGAGATCGCCAGCGGTCCGAGCAGGCGCACGGAAAGGACCGGCATGTCGCCGTCCGGCCTCGATCGGCTGGATTCCACGTGCGTTTCCACGCCTGCTCCCACGCTGGCCTGTCGGCCTCTCCTATATCACCAAACACGACACGGCGCATCCGGCAGCGGATTTCAGCGCCGGATGCAGCCATTGCCGCTGTGCGGCATGTCAGTCCTAGCGCGGCAAGGTCACCAAACCTCGCCGCCCGACCCGCCGGTTTGTAACCGGCCCGTGAAGACAAAACGCGATGACAATCAAGGAGACCAAGATGTTGCAGCAGCAGAAGATCAGAACCACGGCCGGGCGCGGCCGCTTGTTCGACAGCATTCTCGATACCGTCGGCGACACGCCGGTGGTGCGCATCAACAATCTCGGACCGGCCCACGCGACGATCTACGTCAAGGCCGAGTACTTCAATCCCGGTGCTTCGGTGAAGGACCGGCTGGCGCTCAACATCATCGAGGAGGGCGAGCGCAGCGGTGCGCTGAAGCCGGGCCAGACAGTTGTCGAGGCGACCAGCGGCAACACCGGCATTGGCCTCGCCATGGTCTGCGCGCAGAAGGGCTATCCGCTGGTCGTCACCATGGCCGACAGTTTTTCGGTCGAGCGCCGCAAGCTGATGCGCATGCTGGGCGCCAAGGTGGTGCTGACGCCGCGCGCCGAAAAAGGTTTCGGCATGTACAAGAAGGCGGTGGAACTGGCCGAGGCCAATGGCTGGTTCCTCGCCCGCCAGTTCGAGACGGCCGCCAATGCCGCCATCCACGAGGCGACGACGGCGCGCGAGATCGTCAATGATTTCGCCGGCTCGCGGCTAGATTGCTTCGTCACCGGCTATGGCACCGGCGGCACGGTGGTAGGCGTGGCGCGCGTGCTGCGCCGCGAGCGCCCGGAAACCCGCATCGTGCTCTCCGAGCCGGCCAACGCGCAGCTCATCGGCAGCGGCAAGGTCCAGCAGCGCGGCGCCGATGGTGCGCCCGCCGCCAGCCATCCGGCCTTCGAGCCGCACCCGATCCAGGGCTGGACGCCGGACTTCATCCCCAACGTGCTGCAGGAGGCGATCGACACTAGCCTCTATGACGA
>NZ_RZOM01001332.1:0-1393 GCF_003999175.1 Mesorhizobium sp. M7A.F.Ca.ET.027.03.2.1
CCCAGATGTTGGCCGTCTCGGCGGCGGCAGTGCCGAGACCGCCACCCAGAACGGCAGCGGCCAGGGTCAGTTTGGCAATCAGGTTCCTCATGTTCTCCTCCTCCAAGGTTGGCCGCGGTCCGCGGCTTGGCGCCGATTGCGCGGCGCTTCGTTTTCAGCCACCCGGCGGATGGCCGCATGACTGCCGCACCACCAGCCGGCACGGCAGTTTTCGAATGCCCGGCGCGGCGGGCTTGCCGCCGACCAGCGAAAGCAGGGTCAACCCGGCCTCGCGCCCGAGCGCGACAAGGTTCATGTCGACAGAGGTCAGCGGCGGGCGCGTCGCCTCGGCCACGATCTCCCAATTGTCGAAACCGATGACGCCGACATCACTGGGGACGTCGAGGCCGCGTTCGCGCAGCGCATCGATGACGCCGCGCGCGATCTGGTCGTTGCCGCAGAAGACCGCGTCCGGCCTTTCGCTTTTGCCGTCGAACAGTTGCGCAACCGCCTGGTGACCCCAGGCTTCCGACCAGGAGCCGAGCAGCGGCTCGCTGACCGTCAGGCCGTTTTCGACGAGCACGTCGCGGTAAGCCTGGACGCGCGCGTGCACCACGGCAAAGCTCGCCGGCCCGGTGACGTGGGCGATGCGCTTGCGGCCCAGCCGGCAGAAATGCTCGACGGCCAGCCGGGCGCCGCCAACATCGTCCGAGACGAAGGCGACGGCGTCGGGATCTGGCTGCGTGAAGGCATAGATCACCGGGACGCGCAGATTGGAGAGGTTGACGGGCAGATGGCGATCGATGCGCTTGCCGGTGGCGATGATGCCATCAACGCGCTTGTCGAGCATGGCGTCGACATGCATCTGGCCCAGCCGCGGATCCTCCTCGACATTGCACAGGAACACCGAGACGCCATTGTCGACCAGCGCGTCCGAAATGCCCGACATCAGCGGCAGCGAGAAGCGGCCATAGGTATCGTTGGTGAGTAGGCCGACGGTGAAGCTGCGCCGCCGGAGCAGGCTTTGCGCCAGGCTGTTGGGCCGGAAGCCAAGCCGCCGGGCGGTCTCGCGAATGCGCTCGCGCGTCTCGGCTGTCATCCGGCCCTGGCCATTGAGTGCCTTGGATGCGGTGGCGACACTGACTCCGGCCTGGGCGGCCACGTCACGCAAGGTGACTGGCTTGGAAAAGACCGGAACAGGCAGATCGTCCGATGGCATCGCGCCGAGATCCTTGGTTGGGAAAAGGTTTTCTCTTACCGAGCCGGATGAGGCCCGGCTGGTGGCCGAGCCCAACGACAATTGCTTGGGAAAACCTTTTCTCAGATGAAGCTAAGCCAGATCGAATCGCTGTTCAAGGGGAAAGTTGGTTGGCCTCCGCTCCTCTCCTCCGAAATGCAACCCGGGGTATAAAGC
>NZ_RZOM01001333.1:0-1387 GCF_003999175.1 Mesorhizobium sp. M7A.F.Ca.ET.027.03.2.1
CGATCGGCGCTGTAGCGCTGGCCGGCGACGCCATAGGAGTAGACGATTCGGGATTTGAAGACGGTGCGCCAGCGGCCATAGCCTGAATGGTTTCGGAGCGCCTGCAGACCTGAAGTGTCGATGCAGCCAACCACGATCGGCCATTTTGCCGCCTGCTCGGCCAACGCTTTCTGGGCGAAACCCATGCTCAGGATGAACAAGCCCATAAGAAGCAGCAACGCCGCGGCACCGAGATTCTGCGGCTTGGGCAAATGCGGCCCGATCGCTTCCAGAACACCGCCGACGGAAAACACCAGCACAACCGCGCCGAACACTAGGCCGGCCGAGAGTTGGACCATGAACTTGAAGGCGCCGTCCGGCAGGGTGCGCTCTATCACCGCTTTGCTCGGATCGGCCGGATTGTAGAAGACAGTCACCTCCGCGCCGCGGGGAAACTGGGCAAGGGTTTCAGCGACTTCGAAATTCCCCAAATTCTCTTTCACGCTGTAGCGCGAGCTTTGAAATTTCTTGCCGCCGACCTTGTATTCGAAGGTTATCGCCGGAAAATTGCGCATTTCGGTGGTGTCAGTGCTGTCCGAACCAACGCCCGAGTTTCTGACCTCACGTGCCTCGACGCGCGACGAGATGATCTTTCCCGGCGTCGGCAGCCAGCGGCTGAGCGCTTTCACCTCTCGCCATTTCATGAAGGTGATGAACGACAGCGCGCCCGCGACCACGCACGCAAAGCCGACAAGCATGATCTTGAGTTCCAACTCGTCTCCCCCCAGGAGTGCAGGAACTCGCACATAGACAGCATGGCGGCGGCAATGTCTTGTATTTTCGCAAATCTGAAAAGGCTGAGCAGCGCAAACGGCAACAGCCCACGCCGCGTCATGCAGGCTTCACGGCCAGGAACGTGTTCCATTCTTCGCTATCGCGGCCGACGTTGAAATCGTCCCTGATGAGGACGAGCCCGGCGCCTTCGAGACGGGCCGCGAAGTCGTCCCTGCACCAGTAGACCGTATGATATTCGCCTGATGTCTCGCCGTCGCCATTGCGCATCGAGACGAGGAAGGCGCCGCCCGGGCGCAGCGACCCGGCTATCTTGGCAAGCACCTGGTCGGTCTCAACGCGAGGCACATGGATGAGGACGCACAGGGCCAGGACCGCGTCGTAGGGGCCGCCGAGATCATCGGTGATGAGATCGAGCAACTCGCCATGCTTGCCACGCGCGGCCTGCAGTTCCAGAAACCGCTTGGTCGCGTCGGTGCGCCGGACTTTGACACCCAAAGTCTCCAGAAAATCCGCGTCGTATCCGGCTCCGGACCCGACTTCCAGAATCCGGCCGCCTGTACCGGCGATTGCCACCAGGCGCTTGAGCGATGCCTGCTCCCTCTCGTTGGGAGCA
>NZ_RZOM01001334.1:0-1385 GCF_003999175.1 Mesorhizobium sp. M7A.F.Ca.ET.027.03.2.1
CGCTGGGCAAGAGCTATCTCGATGTCCGTCAGGCGCTGGAGGACATCGGCATCGACGAGGCGGCCGCCAACCGCATCGGCGTGCGGCTGTTCAAGGTCGGCTGCCCCTGGCCGCTCGACCTGCATCACATCGCCGATTTCGCCCGCGGCCTCGACACCATTGTCGTCGTCGAGGAGAAGCGCTCGCTGATCGAAGTGCAGCTGCGCGAAAGCCTTTATGGCACTGCCACCCAACCGGTCATTATCGGCAAGAAGGACGAGCGCGGCGACTGGCTGTTTCCGGCCAAGGGCGCGCTCGATCCCAACGAGATCGCCATTGCGCTTGGCGAGAGGATCGTCAGGACCATCGGCCCGTCCGAAGAGATTTCGGCGCGGGTGGCGAAGCTGCGCCAGTTCCAGGCAATGCTCACCGAGGCCACCGACATCGGCTCGCGCACACCGTTCTTCTGTTCCGGTTGCCCGCATAATTCGTCCACCAAGGTGCCGGACGGCTCTATCGCCGCGGCCGGCATCGGCTGCCACTTCATGGCGCTGTGGATGGACCGCAACACCGTCGGTTTCACGGCCATGGGCGGCGAGGGCGCGCAATGGGTCGGCCAGGCGCCGTTCTCCAAGCGCGAGCACATCTTCCAGAATCTCGGCGACGGCACCTACAACCATTCCGGTACGCTGGCGATCCGCTTCGCGCTGTCGAGCGATGCCAACATCACCTACAAGATACTCTACAATGACGCCGTCGCCATGACCGGCGGCCAGCCGCACGAAGGCGGCCTGACCGTCGACATGATCGCCAGGCAGGTGCGCGCCGAAGGCGTCGACCGCATCGCCATCGTCACAGATGAGCCCGGCAAATATGCCGGCAAGGCCGAATTCCCGGCCGGCGCCACCATCCATCACCGCGATGACCTCGATCTCGTCCAGCGCGAGCTGCGCGACGTCAAGGGCGTTTCGGTGCTGCTCTACGACCAGACCTGCGCCGCCGAAAAGCGCCGCCGCCGCAAGCGCGGCACCTTCCCCGATCCCGACAAGCGGGTCTTCATCAACGAACTGGTCTGCGAAGGCTGCGGCGATTGCGGCGTACAGTCGAACTGCGTCTCGATCCAGCCGGTCGAGACCGAATTCGGCCGCAAGCGCAAGATCGACCAGTCGAGCTGCAACAAGGATTTCTCCTGCGTCAACGGCTTCTGCCCGTCCTTCGTCACCGTGCACGGCGCCAAGATCCGCAAGGCCGAGGGCCTGGCCGGCAAAGCCGATCCGCTGGAAGGCGTGCCCATGCCGGCGCAATTCCCGCTCAGCGACCAGGGCTGGGCGGCGATCATCGACGGCGTCGGCGGCACCGGCGTCGTCACCGTCGGTGCGGTGCTTGGTATGGCGGCGCATCTGGAG
>NZ_RZOM01001335.1:0-1378 GCF_003999175.1 Mesorhizobium sp. M7A.F.Ca.ET.027.03.2.1
AAGGAGACGTTGTCGCAGCCGACGCGCGAGCCGTAGAATTTGGAGAGCGCCGAGACGCGCAGCAGCGGTTCGTCGGTCATTGCGCCGGCTCCATTTTTTCCGAGGCAAGATGGTTTTCTGAAGCAAGGTGGCCGTGATGGCCGCCCGCCCGCCGCTTCTCGCAATGATCCGTGTCGGAGCAGACGAACATGTGGCCGCCATGGTCGTCGAGGATGACCTCGTCGAGATAGACATTCTCGGCCGCGCACAGCGCGCAGGGCTGGTCGAAGGTCTGCACCTCGAACGGATGATCCTCGAAGTCGAGGCTGACCACTTCGGTGAAGGGCGGCACCGCATAGATGCGCTTTTCGCGGCCGGCGCCGAACAGCTGCAGCGCCGGTGAGCGATGCATCTTGGGATTGTCGAATTTCGGCGTCGGCGACGGGTCCATCACATAGCGGCCCTCGACCTTGACCGGATAAGCATAGGTGGTGGCGATGCGGCCGTGCTTGGCGATGTCCTCGTAAAGTTTCACATGCATGAGGCCGTATTCTTCCAGCGCATGCATTTTGCGCGTTTCGGTCTCACGCGGTTCGAGGAAACGCAGGGGCTCCGGGATCGGCACCTGATAGACCAGCACCTGGCCCGCCGTCAGCGGATGTTCGGGGATGCGGTGGCGGGTCTGGATGATGGTGGCGCTGGCGGTGTCGGTCGTCACCGCGACGTTGGCGACCTTCTTGAAGAAGGCACGGATCGAGACCGCGTTGGTGGTGTCGTCGGCGCCCTGGTCGATCACCTTGAGCACATCGTCCGGGCCGATGATCGAAGCGGTGACCTGGACGCCGCCGGTGCCCCAGCCATAGGGCATCGGCATTTCGCGCGAAGCGAACGGCACCTGGTAGCCGGGGATGGCGATGCCCTTGAGGATCGCCCGGCGGATCATCCTTTTGGTCTGCTCGTCGAGATAGGCGAAGTTGTAGGTGGCGATGTCAGTCATGGCGATCACATCCGCATTGTGCTATTGAATTGGCATCCAGGGCGCGGAAACAGGGGCGAAATCGGATGACCCAGACCGCTTGGCTGCATATCGGAATTCTGCTGCTGGCGTTCGTCGGCGTGGTCGCGTTTGTCCTTCGGCGCATGGTTCTTCCTGCGCCGAAAGATGGCGCGCAGGGCGAGACTGTAGCCGGCGCCAGTGGCGGTTACGGCGGCGGCTCGGTTGATGGCGGCGGCCACTAGCATCACTCTGCTGCCTCTCGCTTTTCTTCTATCTTTGCAGGGTTCTCACGCGCGTCATATTCGGCGCGCATGCGGCGCACGAGGTCGAGTTCGGCCTGGAAATCGACATAGTGCGGCAGCTTCAGATGCTCGACGAAGCCGGTCGCCTGGACATTGTCTG
>NZ_RZOM01001336.1:0-1376 GCF_003999175.1 Mesorhizobium sp. M7A.F.Ca.ET.027.03.2.1
TCTCAATATACCAAGCATTTTTACTTCCGATTTATGCGCATTTTCGCACGCGCCGAGTCTGAAACAAGCGCAATAGCGCCCTTCCGGCCCACTGTCGATTGCTTTGTGGCCTGATTTTGGTAGTGAGGGCCAGAGCCCCGATATCATCCGGAGAAAGCAAACCCATGACGCCAGGAATTCGCCCGCTCGTCGCCGGCAACTGGAAAATGAACGGCACCAGCGCCTCGCTCAACGAACTCCGGATGATCGGCAACGGTTTCATGAGCGGACTTGACGCGGAGACCGAAGCGCTGGTTTGCGTTCCCGCAACCCTGCTTGTTCACGCCGCGGAGATCCTGTCACGCACGCCGGTGCATGCCGGCGGTGAGGATTGCCATACCAAGGAGAGCGGCGCCTACACCGGCTGCATCTCGGCGGAAATGCTGAGGGATGCCGGTGCGAGCCATGTCATCGTCGGCCATTCCGAATGCCGCGAGCAACGCGGCGAAGATGACGCCACTGTCCAGGCCAAGGCATCCGCCGCATGGCGTGCCGGGCTTGTTGCCATCATTTGCGTCGGCGAAACGCATGAACAGCGTGAAGCGGGCGCCACGCTGGATGTGCTGTCGCGGCAGGTCGATGGTTCGGTGCCGCCAAGCGCCACCCCGTCCAACACGATCATTGCCTATGAGCCGGTATGGGCGATCGGCACCGGCCTGACGCCGACAGCCGGCGATGTGGCGGCAGCACATGCACATATCCGCGAAAAGCTGTCGGAAAAGCTCGGCGGCGTCGCGGCGAAGATGCGCATTCTCTACGGCGGCTCGGTCAAGCCCTCCAACGCGGTCGAACTGCTCGGCGTCAGGAATGTCGACGGTGCGCTGGTCGGCGGCGCCAGCCTGAAAGCGGTGGATTTTCTCGGCATCGCCGAGGCTTATCGCAATATTGCCTGAAGACATTCGCTCCGCCGGACAGGGCTTCCGGTGCACGAAATCGTTGCAAAGGACGGGTTGCTTCCCATATTCCGGCCACGGGCTTGGAAATGCCGTCAAAGCATTGTATTGAGCCGCCTCCAATTCACCGGTCGTGTCCGCGGCCGGGCAAGGCCTTGCCAGGATAAACTATGGAAACCGTACTGATCGTCATCCATCTCATGGTCGTGCTCGCCCTTGTCGGCGTGGTGCTGCTGCAGCGTTCCGAAGGCGGTGGCCTCGGCATCGGTGGCGGATCCGGCTTCATGACCGCGCGTGGTGCGGCCAATGCCCTGACGCGTGCGACGGCGATCCTGGCGGCCGCCTTCTTCGCCACGTCACTGACTCTGTCGATCGTCGCCCGCTACGGCGAGAAGCCGATCGACATCCTCGACCGCGTGCCGGCGACGTCGGACGGTGCAGGCA
>NZ_RZOM01001337.1:0-1375 GCF_003999175.1 Mesorhizobium sp. M7A.F.Ca.ET.027.03.2.1
GATCAACACCCACAAGCGCGTTTTCATCGAGCGGCGGGGCATCGTCGAAGAAACGCCGATCCGGTTTCGGGACGAGGCGCATCTGCTGCGCGTCATCAACAAGATCGTTTCGGCCATCGGCAGACGTGTCGATGAATCGTCGCCCATGGTCGATGCGCGACTGGAGGACGGCTCGCGCGTCAACATCGCGGTGCGGCCGGTCTCGGTCGACGGCCCTCTGGTGTCGATCCGCAAATTCTCGAAGAATCCCTATTCGCTCGAGCGTTTGATGGCATTCAATTCGATCCGGCCGCCCATGATCGAACTGCTGCGGATCGCCGTCCAGGCGCGCAAATCGATCCTGGTTTCCGGCGGCACCGGCAGCGGCAAGACTACATTGCTCAATGCATTGTCGAGCTACATCCCCTCCAAGGAGCGGCTGATCACCATCGAGGATGCGGCCGAACTGCAATTGCAGCAGCCGCATGTCGGCCGGCTGGAAACGCGCCCGCCCAATGTCGAGGGCAGGGGCGAGGTGCGCCAGCGGGAGTTGCTGAAGAACGCGCTGCGCATGCGGCCGGATCGCATCATCGTCGGCGAAGTTCGCGGCGAGGAAGCGTTCGACATGCTGCAGGCGATGAACACCGGCCATGAAGGCTCGATGACGACAATCCATGCCAACACGCCGCGCGATGCGATCTCGCGGCTGGAGCAGATGGTCGGCATGGCCGGCATGCCGATGACGCATGATTCGATCCGGGCGCAGATTGCCTCCGCCATCGACATCATCGTCCAGACGCAGCGTCTTTCGGATGGCGGGCGGCGTGTAACCTCCATATCGGAACTGACTGGCATGGAGGGCAATGTCGTGCAGCTTCAGGAAATCTATCATTTCGTTCGCCGTGAGGTGACGGCCGAGGGCAAGGTCATCGGAGACTTTCGCGCAACGGGTGTCCGTCCGCGCTTCGCTCCGGAGGCCGCGACGCTTGGCCACCATTTCGCCAAGGACGCCTTCAATCCGCAGGTTGCCCTCTGATGCCGACGGGTCAAGCTCTGCTCTACTTCATCTACATGCTGGCGGCGGCTTCACTCATTCTCGCCGGCGAAGCCCTTTATCTTTCCTTTGCCGGCCGCCGCTCCCGGTCCATGGCGGTCAATCGACGGGTGAAGCGGCTCGCCGGCGAGGTCCCGGCCGAACAAACGTTACAAGGTTTGCTGCGGGAGCGTGGCCTCACTGACTCGGGCGATTTTCTTTTCGGTATGGTCTGGCTGAACAGGCTCTATACCCAATCCGGCATTACCGGAAATCCCCTGACCTTCGCCGCGACGTTCCTGTTTGCGGGGCTGGCGATGGCATTGCTGCTGGCGATCTTTTTCAATGTCTCCACCTTGGCAT
>NZ_RZOM01001338.1:0-1372 GCF_003999175.1 Mesorhizobium sp. M7A.F.Ca.ET.027.03.2.1
GATCGTGATGTCGCCCGCGTCCGGTCCAGATAGGACGTCGAATATGAAGCTCGTCGCGTCGTCGGCCGGATCGCCGACGGTGTCGCGGCCGATGAAGTCGATCGTATCGAAGCCACTCAGGCCGGCGCGCAGCGATGCGGCGACACGGCTGGCGTCGGGGCCGTCAGCCTTCAGTCCGATATAGACTTGCGGCAGGGCGTCAGCCCTTGCCGATGCCGTGATGCTTGCGGTTGCGCCAGCGATCTCCGTTGCCGAGATGTCGCCGCCTGCCAGCAAGGCAGTGCTGCCCTGGCGAAGGATCAGTACGCCCAGCATGGCGATGACCAGAGCGATCGCCATCCAGAAAAAGCGGAGATGGCGCGCCACCGAGGGAGCCGGCGAAGACGGTACGGAAGCCAGAGACATCGCCTCCAGCATGCCCGTGCCGGCTTCGTTTGACCGATCGGTGGATGCGGCGCCGTCCAGCCTGAGTTCGGGAACAGACTCGGCAATATCCGGCAGGCGGATCGCGTTCAATTCATAGGCAGGAACATAGCCGCCGCGCGGAATGGCGATGCGGACCGGCTCGGCAATTCCCTCATTGGCAAAATAGTGCTGCAGAAGCTCGCGCAGCCTGCCTGCCTGCACACGCACCACGGCATCGGTGGACGGATCGAAGTCGCCGTCCTTGCCGAAAACATCCATGGCAATGGAAAAGCCCTTGAGCCTGTCGGCTTCGCCGGCCTGTTCACGTTCGACAAGATAACGCAGCAGCTTGCGCGCGCGTTCGGATCGGCCGAACGTTTGGCTGGCAAGCAGTCGCTCCAGTGTCTCGCGCACTGCGGGGGCGGCAGGCGTGGCATGCTGCAAGTGTCGATCCTCTCGAAGTCGGCACAGGTTGAGGCGCGATCATATAGGTCCCGCACCACCACACAAGTATACACCCCGTTATGCGATCACGTACCCACCGGATAATTCCGCGGTGGTTAATGGCCCGAAAGATCGGAACCGATCACCAGGTTGGGTGGGTTCCGATCTTTGTTCCCGTCGGGCGTCAGCCGGCTTTTTTACCGACGATACGGTTCGCGGCAGACATCACCGCCTCCAGTGAGGCGGCGACGATGTTGGTGTTGATGCCGGCGCCGAACAGCTTGCCCTGGGGATACTCCATCTCGACATACGAAATGGCCGACGCGTTCGAGCCGCGCTGCATCGAGTGCTCGGAATAGTCGAGCACCGACATCTCGACGCCGACATGGCGCGACAGCGCATTGACGAACCCATCGATCGGGCCGGTACCCGTGCCTGTAATCGTCACTTCCTTGCCGTCGTCGAGGATGACCGCCTCGACGACGCGCCGGCCCTTGATCTCGGTGCTGGGATAGGTGTGGTG
>NZ_RZOM01001339.1:0-1370 GCF_003999175.1 Mesorhizobium sp. M7A.F.Ca.ET.027.03.2.1
GCGCGCGCCGGCGGGGCCATGCGCGCAAGAACTCAACGTCCGAAATCGGGCATCTTGCTCCACATAACCGGCAATGATCGCGGCGGTGCGGTCCGTGGAGGCGTCGTCGACGATGATCGCCTCCCAATCCACGATTTCCTGATCGAGGAGGCAATCGAGTGCGCGCGCCAGCGTTACCTCTGCGTTGTGCGCAGGAACCACGACTGAAACCAATGGATTATGCGCCATGCCGTCTTACCCACGCCTGGTTCGAAGGTACAAGAGTCCCAAGACATAGCCGGCGATTTCCCGCCAAAGGAAACGGTCATCGAGGATGCTGCGTCCAAACAGTCTCCCGTGACCTCTTCCGAGCCGTCGCGCCTCCATTTGGCTGCAGGGCGAGCTTGCTCCTGTCCTGCTAGCGACGTTAGAAGCCTGGCGCAGCATTTCATCCGTGCCGCCGAGATCGGGCGCCGGCTGTCGCAGATGCACGTCAAAACCAAGCATGCCGCATACTCATGTCCCTGAAATCGGCACCATGACCACAAGCTGCGGTCCCTGGCACTTGGCTATGGCAAACTGGCGTCCTTTGCAATCGACGACGCAACAATGCAAGCCCACTGAAGCTTTGGTTGAATGACTGCCAGCTATTGGGGCCTATTGCTCTCTCCTATCGACCGAAACACCGCGATTCCGGGCTGCATTCTCGATCGGCGATTCCTCGTGTGAAAAGAAGATTCTCCTTCTACTGTTGAGCTCGCGCCGGAAGCTGATGGTGGCAGTATATAGCGGAGCGAGAGGCAATATGCTGCCCGCTGGAACAGCTATTTTAGCAATTTCTAATAAAAAATTGTTACTTAATTCCATCTAAATAGATATACATAATGCCATTGTATCACTCGGCTTCATAGTAGATTTCGCCCGATAACCAATTAGGTTAAATGGCTATGGTTGCTATCACAGGGAGGGCGAGAGCAACACCTAGCGGTACTGGTGCTTTTTCTGCCAGTCCAAGAGGTGTAAAAAGAGCACCCAAATTGGCTTGCGCCAAGAAGATTCCGGCTTGCAGGTCGCGGATTTTGCTGGCATCTTCATCTGTTTATGGGTCTCTGCACTGTGGCAGGTGTTCAAATAGAGGGGTATAAGGATGGCCAAGGAATCTTCGAGTACTTCGAGTGCCGTTTCCTCCGCAAACAAGGCGGACGCAAATTTGATTGGTAATGCAGACGGAAGCGGGCTGAACTTCATGGCGGCCCAGGTTCGCGAAAACGGGGGCGCCGGCGACGCCGTAGGTGTCGACAAGATACGCGATCTGCTGTTCGGCAACCAGATGCAGGACTATGACCGCCGTTTTTCCAAGCTTGAAGAACGGGTGTTGCAACGCTTCAAGG
>NZ_RZOM01000133.1:0-8835 GCF_003999175.1 Mesorhizobium sp. M7A.F.Ca.ET.027.03.2.1
TCTAAGCATAGTCCCGAAAAGTTGCAGACTTTTCGGATAGGGATTATGCGAAGGAATTGATTTCGCCCCCGGTGACCGTTTCCCGATTTATTCGGGGCGAGGCACCGGATCTTATCAGCAACCGTGCTTCCGGAAAAAAACAAGGAACAGGATATGGCACAGGAACGTAGGGATGGCGGCCGCGGCCGCGATCGTGAAGAACGCGATGACGGCATGGTGGACAAGCTCGTCCACATCAACCGCGTCGCCAAGGTCGTCAAGGGCGGCCGTCGCTTCGGTTTTGCAGCACTCGTCGTCGTCGGTGACCAGAAGGGCCGTGTCGGCTTTGGTCACGGCAAGGCGCGCGAAGTGCCGGAAGCCATCCGCAAGGCAACTGAATCGGCCAAGCGCGACATGATCTTCGTGCCGCTGCGCTCGGGCCGTACGCTGCACCACGACGTCGAAGGACGCTGGGGTGCTGGACGCGTGCTGCTGCGCGCCGCCAAGCAAGGTACCGGCATCATCGCCGGTGGCCCGATGCGCGCTGTCTTCGAGACGCTCGGCATGCATGACGTGGTCGCCAAGTCGATGGGTTCGTCGAACCCCTACAACATGGTTCGCGCCACCTTCGACGCGCTGAAGAGCCAGATGCATCCCAAGGATGTGGCTGCTGCTCGCGGCATCAAGTATTCGACCCTTCAGGCCCGCCGCGGCACCGCCGTTGCGGCTGAAGAATAGTCGATCTGACCAGGGATTTTGACCATGGCCAAGAAAGCAACCAAGACCATCACCGTTGAGCAGATCGGTTCGCCGATCCGCCGTCCGAAGGAACAGCGCGCGACGCTGGTCGGCCTCGGCCTCAACAAGATGCACAAGCAGCGCACGCTGGAAGATACGCCCTCCGTGCGCGGCATGATCGCTGCCGTCCAGCATCTCGTCCGCGTCGTGGACGAGGGCTGAGCCAGAGCGCAGGAGAACTCAGATGAAACTCAACGATCTGCGTGACAAGGACGGCGCGACGCACTCCAAGAAGCGTCTCGGCCGTGGTATCGGCTCCGGCTCCGGCAAGACCGGCGGTCGCGGCGTCAAGGGCCAGAAGGCGCGCTCCGGCGTCGCCATCAACGGCTTCGAGGGCGGCCAGATGCCGCTCTACCGGCGCCTGCCGAAGCGTGGCTTCAACAACATCTTCGCCAAGAGCTTCACCGTCGTGTCGCTGGCCCGCATCCAGGTGGCCATCGACGCCAAAAAGCTCGACGCCAAGGCGACCGTGACGGCTGAATCGCTGGTTGCCGCCGGCGTCATCCGCCGCGTCAAGGACGGCGTGCGCATCCTCTCGGACGGCGAGATCAAGGCGAAGCTCGCCTTTGACGTCGCCGGCGCCTCCAAGGCCGCGATCGAAAAGATCGAAAAGGCCGGCGGTTCGGTCAAGCTGCCGCAGGAAAAGGCAGCTGCCGAGTAACGGCAATTTGAAGCGCGATCGGCAGGAGTGGGATCCGTTTTTGCTCACGATTGCGCTTTGATCTGCTCAACGAGGCGGCCGCGTCAACGCGGCCGCTTGCATGTTTAGAGCCCGGAGCTTATCTCGTGAGCTTCGGTGAAACGCGCCGCCTGACCTCAGGGCCATCAAGCGTTACCAAGCGGAGAATCAGGCATGGCTTCGGCTGCTGAACAATTAGCCTCGAATCTGAATTTCTCGGCCTTCGCCAAGGCGGAGGATTTGAAGAAGCGCATCTGGTTCACGATCGGCGCGCTGCTCGTCTATCGCCTCGGCACCTACATCCCGCTTCCCGGTATCAATCCCGACGCCTTCGCCCAGGCCTTCTCTTCGCAGAGCAAGGGCGTGCTTGGCATGTTCAACATGTTCGCCGGCGGCGCCGTGCAGCGCATGGCGATCTTTGCGCTCGGCATCATGCCTTACATCTCCGCCTCCATCATCATGCAGCTGATGACTTCGGTCATCCCGTCGCTGGAAGCGCTGAAGAAGGAAGGCGAACAGGGCCGCAAGGTCATCAACCAATACACGCGCTACGGCACGGTGCTGCTTGCGCTGGTTCAGGCCTATGGCATTTCTGTCGGTCTGGAAGGCGGCAACGGCATCGTCAGCGATCCCGGCATGTTCTTCCGCATCTCGACCGTCGTCACGCTGGTCGGCGGCACCATGTTCCTGATGTGGCTGGGCGAGCAGATCACCGCGCGCGGCATCGGCAACGGCATTTCGCTGATCATCTTCTCCGGCATCGTCGCCGGCCTGCCGCACGCCATCTCCGGCACGCTGGAGCTTGGCCGCACCGGCGCGCTGTCGACCGGCCTGATCCTGGCGATCATCGTGCTGGCCGTCGTCGTCATCGCGCTCATCGTGTTCTTCGAGCGCGCCCAGCGCCGCTTGCTGATCCAGTACCCGAAGCGCCAGGTCGGCAACCGCATGTTCCAGGGCGATACCTCGCATCTGCCGCTGAAGCTCAACACGTCGGGTGTCATTCCGCCGATCTTCGCGTCGTCGCTGCTGTTGCTGCCGGCCACCGTCGCGGGCTTCTCGCAGACGGCCAACATGCCGGCCTGGGCCAGCACCATCCTGGCCGCGCTCGGCCATGGCCAGCCGCTCTACATGGCATTCTATGCGGCGATGATCGCGTTCTTCGCCTTCTTCTACACTGCGATTGTCTTCAACCCGAAGGACACCGCCGACCAGCTCAAGAAGCATTCAGGCTTCATCCCGGGTTATCGACCGGGCGAGCGCACCGCCGATTACATCGATTACGTTCTCACCCGCATCACCGTCGTCGGCGCCATCTATCTGGTGCTGGTGTGCCTGTTGCCGGAGTTCCTGATCTCGGCGACTGGCGTACCATTCTACCTTGGTGGCACATCGCTTCTGATCGTGGTCAGTGTCACGCTCGATACGGTTGCGCAGATTCAGGGGCACCTGATTGCGCACCAGTATGAAGGCCTGATCAAGAAGTCGAAGCTGCGCGGGGGGAAGAAAGCCAGATGAGGTTGATATTGCTTGGGCCGCCAGGAGCGGGCAAGGGGACGCAAGCACAAAGACTGGTAGAAAAACACGGCATACCCCAGCTCTCGACGGGCGACATGCTGCGTGCTGCCGTCCAGGCAGGCACCGAAGTCGGCAAGCGCGCCAAGGCGGTGATGGATGCCGGTGAACTGGTGTCCGACGCGATCGTCAACGCGATCGTCGCCGAGCGTATCGATCAGCCCGACTGCGCCAAGGGGTTCATCCTCGACGGCTATCCGCGGACCCTGGTGCAGGCGGATGCGGTCGAGCAGATGCTGTCGGATCGCTCCCAGGGCCTCGACGCCGTCATTGAGCTCGTGGTCGACGACAAGGCCCTGGTTGGCCGGATCGTCAAGCGCGCCGACGAGGCGCAGGCCGCCGGCCTTCCCGTTCGCAAGGACGACAACCCGACCGTGTTCGAAGAGCGCCTGAGGGAATACTACAAGAAGACGTCGCCGCTGATTGGCTACTACTATGCCAAGGGCAAGCTCCGCAGTGTCGACGGCATGGCCGATATCGACGCCGTGACGGAACAGATCGAAGCGGTGCTCAAGGACGCAGTGCGGGGAAATTAACGATTGCACTTGACGGAGGCGGTTCGCTGCGGTATGGCGGCCCGTCTTCCTATCAGGTATGAGCTTTGCTTGTCCGCAAGGGCAAGGCAGCCGCATTGAACTGGAAACTCCCGCATGGGCCGGCCTCCACCGGACGCGGGGCAACTTAAGACAGCGCCGTGCCCGCCTCGTTTTTGAGGATTGGCCGGCCCACATGGAGAAGGGAAGAACATGGCTCGTATAGCCGGCGTCAACATTCCGACCAACAAGCGCGTTGTCATTGCGCTTCAATACATTCACGGCATTGGCAAGCGGTTCGCCCAGGAGATCGTCGACAAGGTCGGCATCCCGGCCGAGCGCCGCGTCAACCAGCTGACCGACGCGGAAGTGCTGCAGATCCGCGAAACCATCGACCGCGATTACCAGGTTGAAGGCGACCTGCGCCGCGAAGTCTCGATGAACATCAAGCGGCTCATGGACCTCGGCTGCTACCGCGGCCTGCGTCACCGCCGCTCGCTGCCGGTCCGCGGCCAGCGCACGCATACCAATGCGCGCACCCGCAAGGGCCCGGCCAAGTCGATCGCCGGCAAGAAGAAGTAATTTTTTAGGGGAATAAGGGAGTAGGGGAGTAAGGCAGTAGGGAATGCCCGCCAGTCGGGTCGCACTTTTCCCTACTCCCTTACTGCCCTATTCCCCTACTCCCTTACGAAGGTGGAGCCGCTGGCATTACGGCGGTGTAGAGATCAACTGAAAGGACTATCATGGCCAAGGAAGCCGCTCGTGTTCGCCGTCGCGAACGCAAGAACATCTCGTCGGGCGTTGCCCACGTCAATTCGACCTTCAACAACACGATGATCACCATCACCGACGCGCAGGGCAATTCGATTGCCTGGTCGTCGGCCGGTGCCCAGGGCTTCAAGGGTTCGCGCAAGTCGACCCCGTTCGCTGCCCAGATGGCTGCCGAGGATGTTGCCAAGAAGGCCCAGGAACACGGCATGCGCATGCTCGAAGTCGAGGTCTGCGGACCCGGCTCCGGTCGTGAATCGGCATTGCGCGCCCTGCAGGCGGCCGGCTTCACCATCACCTCGATCCGTGATGTGACGCCGATCCCGCACAATGGCTGCCGCCCGCGCAAGAAGCGTCGCGTCTAAGCATTTACCGAACGCCGCGCGAGCGCCCTTGGGCGCTCCTCCGCGGCATTCCAGGTCGCCCGCCACGATTGGATGGTGGCGGGTCAACGGAAGGAAAGCATCATGATCCAGAAAAATTGGCAGGAACTGATCAAGCCGAACAAGATCGAGTTCTCGTCGAAGAAGAAGACGCTGACCACGCTGGTCGCCGAGCCTCTCGAGCGTGGCTTTGGCCTTACGCTGGGCAACGCGCTGCGCCGCGTGCTTCTGTCTTCGCTGCGCGGTGCGGCTGTTACCGCCGTGCAGATCGACGGCGTTCTGCATGAATTCTCGTCCATCGCCGGCGTGCGCGAGGACGTGACCGACATCGTCTTGAATATCAAGGAAATCGCCATCCGCATGGAAGGCGATGGTCCCAAGCGCATGGTCGTTCGCAAGCAGGGACCGGGTGCTGTTCTTGCCGGCGACATCCAGACGGTTGGCGACGTCGAGATCCTCAACCCCGACCACGTCATCTGCACGCTGGACGAAGGCGCTGAAATCCGCATGGAATTCACCGTCGACACCGGCAAGGGTTACGTGCCGGCCGACCGCAACCGCGCCGAAGACGCGCCGATCGGCTTGATCCCGGTCGACAGCCTTTATTCGCCGGTCAAGAAGGTCTCCTACAAGGTCGAGAACACCCGCGAGGGCCAGGTTCTCGACTATGACAAGCTGACCATGACGATCGACACCGACGGTTCGATCACCGGCGAGGACGCGGTGGCTTTCGCCGCCCGCATCCTGCAGGACCAGCTCGGCCTGTTCGTCAACTTCGACGAGCCGCAGAAGGAAGTCGCCGCCGAGGCCGTCACCGAGCTCGCCTTCAACCCGGCGCTGCTCAAGAAGGTCGACGAACTCGAGCTTTCGGTGCGTTCGGCCAACTGCCTGAAGAACGACAACATCGTCTATATCGGCGACCTGATCCAGAAGACCGAAGCCGAGATGCTGCGCACCCCGAACTTCGGCCGCAAGTCGCTGAACGAGATCAAGGAAGTCCTGGCGGCGATGGGCTTGCACCTCGGCATGGAAGTGCCGGACTGGCCGCCGGAAAACATCGAAGATCTCGCTAAGCGTTACGAAGACCAATATTGAGCATGAATTCCAAGGATGGGCGGCGTGGGCCGCTCGATCCGACGGTCATGCGGAAAACCATCAGAGGCCGCGGCCTCTTGAACAACTGAAGAAGGAAAAGAGCCATGCGCCACGGTTTCAAAGGCCGTCGCTTCGCCCGAAGCATTAGCCATCGCAAGTCGATGTTCGCCAACCTCGCCGTGTCGCTGCTCGAGCACGAGCAGATCGTCACGACCTTGCCGAAGGCGAAGGACCTGCGTCCGATCGTCGAGAAGCTGGTGACGCTCGGCAAGCGCGGCGACCTGCATGCCCGCCGCCAGGTCATTGCCCAGATCGGCAATGAAGGCGTCGTCAAGCGTCTGTTCGACACCATCGCGCCGCGCTACGCCAACCGCAATGGCGGCTATCTTCGCATCATGAAGGCGGGCTTCCGTCACGGTGACAACGCCGCCATGGCCGTCATCGAGTTCGTCGATCGCGACGTTTCGGCCAAAGGCGCCGGCGACCGCGCTCGCATCGAAGCCGAAAGCGCTGACGCGGACGCCGCAGCCGCATAAGGCTCGGTTTTCCCAAATGAGTTCAAAGGGGCCTGCGGGCCCCTTTTTTGTTTGCCGATGTTTGCTGTCCATCGGCCAGCGCCAGGTACTGGCTTCCGCTCAACAGCTTCCAATCGAATGCACCCGGTACCTCTTCAGTCTTCGGGTAAGGATATGAATAGATACTGTCGAGGACGGCTCGAGAATCGATTTTCGCCATCGCTTGCGACGGGGAGGAGGCCTTCAAATAGGTTTCGGCATCTTGGTTGCCGATGAAGTCGGCAGCCACATGAAAATTTATCTGAATCGGTCCGGCGCAGATGTTCATCCCGATGTCATGGCCGGATGCCGCGTAGAAAACCTTGGCCTGATCTGGAGTCCAAAGGCCGGCACCCAGGAACTCTGATGGCTTTGTCTTTCCGCTGAACCCGTCCAGGGAGAGTGCAAAGCGAGTGGTGAGAGCCTCCAAATCGCCTTTGAGGTAACTGGCCTGCTCAATTTGAAACCAGTTCATCTGGCGAGGCGGCGTGATATCAAAGGAAATTTCGAGCTTTCCGAACGTCCAGTAATCTGGATCGACATGCTCAGGCATGCCGAGCACTTCGACAATCTCGGCCATTGTCATGTCGGGGGAGATCGGCCCCAAGCTGCCGGTCTTCAAAAAGTCACGGAAAGACAGGAGTTGTTTTTTCATCAGGGCCACGAGGTTTTCGGTTTCAAGGTCAGCTGTAGCTGTTTTGCTGCCCAAAATAGTCGGATTTCAGCGGCTTAGCCTTTCATTTTGCACAATCGTCGGGACAATGCCCCCGAACTTGCCTTGGAGGATTCGCGAATGCGCGCCAGAAGACTGCCCCTTGTTCTGCTTTTCGCCATCATGGCGTTTGCGGCCGCACCGGTGGTCAGGCAGGCATTGGCCGAGGAGACGAAGACCGACCCCGGCCTGTCCGATGTGCTGACCGACCTGCTGCATGGCGTGGAAGGCGAAAACGCCACGGCTGGTCCCGACAAGCGCGTACCCTTCGGCCGCGAGGAGGTGCAATTGTCGTTTGCGCCGCTGGTCAAGCAGACAGCCCCGGCCGTGGTCAACGTCTATGCCTCGCAGACGGCCAAGGTCACGTCGCCTTTCGACGGCGATCCGTTCTTCGAGGAATTCTTCGGTCGCTCGCAGCCGCGTGCACAGTCTTCGCTCGGCTCCGGCGTGCTGGTCGATCCGACCGGCGTCGTGGTCACCAATTACCACGTCATCAAGGATGCCGACCGGGTCAAGGTGGCGACCGCTGATGGGCGTGAGTTCGACAGCAAGGTGCTGCTCAAGGACGAGACACTCGACCTCGCCGTGCTCAAGATCACCTCGGACAAGCCGTTTCCGGTTATCGCCATCGGCGATTCCGACGCGCTTGAGGTCGGCGACCTGTTGCTGGCCATCGGCAACCCCTTCGGCGTCGGCCAGACCACCACCAGCGGCATCGTCTCGGCACTGGCCCGCAGCCATATCGGCGTCTCCGATTCCAGCTTCTTCATCCAGACCGACGCCGCCATCAATCCTGGCAATTCCGGCGGCGCGCTGATCAACATGGGCGGCCAGCTGGTCGGCATCAACACCGCCATCTATAGCCGCAGCGGCGGTTCGATCGGCATCGGCTTCGCCATTCCCTCGAATATGGTCCGCGCTTTTGCCGACGCGGCCAAGGCCGGGCTCGACTTCTTCGAGCGGCCCTATATCGGCGCTGAGTTCGAAGCGGTGACGCCGCAGATCGCCGAATCGCTCGGCATGGAAAAGCCGACCGGTGCGCTGGTCTCGTCGGTCGAGGCGACAGGACCCGCCGGCAAGGCAGGACTCAAGCCCGGCGACGTGGTGCTGCAGCTCAACGGCAAGCCGGTCGAGAGCATCGAAGCGTTGGACTACCGGATGGCGACGCTGTCGATCGGCACCACCGCGAATTTCGCGGTTTTGACCAAGGGCCAGCAGGCGGCGATGGATATCGCGCTGGAACGCGCTCCGGAAGGCATGAAGGCTGCCGAGGTGACGCTGCATGGCCGCAGCCCGTTCTCGGGCGCCAAGGTCGCGGAGCTGTCGCCCCGGCTCGCGCAGCGGCTTGGCCTGCGCACGGACATCAAGGGCGTCACCGTGGTCGACATCAACCGCGATTCACCGGCCGCCGATTTCGGCTTCCAGCCGGGCGACATCGTGCGCGAGGTGAACGGCACCACCATCGATACCGCGGCGACCCTGGAGTTGGCGTCCAGGACGGATACGCGCTGGTGGCGCTTTACCGTCGAGCGTGGCGGGCAGATAATGCGTCAGGTGTTGCGTTATTAGGGCTGGGTTCCGTGCATTCGGGCTCATGCTCCAACGAAAAAGAAGTGCATGGCCGATCTGTTCAGCGTCGATGAACCGGAAAAGACCCCGCCTGGGCGGCCGCTGGCCGACAGGCTGCGGCCGAGAAACCTTGGCGAGGTCGTCGGCCAGCGGCCGCCCAGGCGGGGTCTTTTCCGGTTCATCGACGCTGAAC
>NZ_RZOM01001340.1:0-1367 GCF_003999175.1 Mesorhizobium sp. M7A.F.Ca.ET.027.03.2.1
GCCGCGCAGCTTGTTGACGACCAGCGTCGCCAGCGCCTCGCCTTCCACATCCTCGGCGATGATCAAGAGCGGCTTGCCCGACTGCACCACGGCTTCAAGCACGGGCAGCATCGCTTGCAGGTTGGAGAGCTTCTTCTCGTGGATCAGCACATAAGGCTCATCGAGTTCGACGCGCATCTTGTCCTGGTTGGTGATGAAATAGGGCGAGAGATAGCCGCGGTCGAACTGCATGCCTTCCACGACTTCGAGTTCGGTCTCGGCGGTCTTGGCCTCCTCCACCGTGATGACACCTTCATTGCCGACCTTCTCCATTGCCTCGGCGAGGAAACGGCCGATCTCGGCATCGCCATTGGCGGAGATGGTGCCTACCTGCGCGATCTCGTCGTTTCGGGTGACCTTGCGGGCATTGGTCTTCAGTTCGGCGACCACCGCATCGACCGCCTTGTCGATGCCGCGCTTCAAATCCATCGGGTTCATGCCCGAGGCAACCGCCTTGGCCCCTTCCCTGACGATCGCCTGTGCAAGCACCGTTGCGGTCGTCGTGCCGTCGCCGGCAAGGTCGTTGGTCTTGGAAGCCACTTCGCGCACCATCTGGGCGCCCATATTCTCGAACTTGTCTTCAAGCTCGATTTCCTTGGCCACGGTGACGCCGTCCTTGGTGATGCGCGGAGCGCCGAACGACTTGTCGATGACGACATTGCGCCCCTTGGGACCGAGCGTCACCTTTACCGCATTGGCAAGGATATCGACGCCGCGCAGCATCTTCTCGCGCGCTTCGGTATGGAATTTCACTTCTTTGGCAGCCATTGGATCACTCCTTTATCTAGGCAGCATTCGTTGACTGGATGGATACGAAGAAGCCGTCAGGCGGCCTTCTTCACTTCGGCGATCTCATCGATGACACCCATCACGTCGCTTTCCTTCATGATGAGCAGGTCCTCGCCGTCGAGTTTGATTTCGGTGCCGGACCATTTGCCGAACAGGATGCGGTCGCCGACCTTGACATCGAGTTCGACAAGCTTGCCGCTGTCGTCGCGCGCGCCGGGACCGACGGCGAGCACTTCACCTTCCTGCGGTTTTTCCTTTGCGGTATCGGGGATGATGATGCCGCCGGAGGTCTTCTCCTCGGCTTCAAGGCGGCGGACCAGAATACGGTCATGCAATGGACGGAACGCCATGTCGTTCTCCTCGTGGACAAACAGGTTTTTGAGGTTCCTCCGCACCGAACCGGCAATATCGGACCGGTGCGGAACGCCCCGACCCTTCGTCAGGCATCGCGGCGCATATCGAGCTAGTTTTGCCGTTTTTCGGTTTCAAGAGACCGGCGAAAAAATTTTTCCATTCGACCAGAAAGGGCGCCAACGCAC
>NZ_RZOM01001341.1:0-1367 GCF_003999175.1 Mesorhizobium sp. M7A.F.Ca.ET.027.03.2.1
CCACTGCGCCTGCTCCAACGCGGCCTGCGCCTGCTTGACCTGATTGTCGGCGGCCTGCCTGCACGGGCCGAAACGATCAAGGCCGCCGACAATCAGGTCAAGCAGGCGCAGGCCGCGTTGGAGCAGGCGCAGTGGCGGCTATCGAAGCGGGTGCTGGCAGCGCCTTCGCCGGGCCGCGTCAACGATGTCATCCGCAATCCGGGCGACACATCAGGTCCGACCGCGCCGGTGATTTCGATCCTGCCCGATGGCGCGGTGAAGCTCAGCGTCTACATCCCGGAGAGCGCCTTCTCCTCGGTCAAGGTCGGCACCTTGCTCGGCGTCCATTGCGACGGCTGCGGCCCGGATGTGAAGGCGCGCGTCAGCTATGTCTCGCCGGATCCCGAGTTCACGCCCCCGGTGATCTACTCCCTGGAGAACCGGCAGAAGCTGGTCTACCTTGTCGAGGCGCGGCCGGAGGGCGATGCCGGCCCGCTGCAGCCCGGCCAGATCGTCGATGTTGATCTCGCGGACAGCGCAAGATGAACGCCATCGACGTCCATGGCCTGGTCAAGCGCTTTGGCGACAAGACCGTCGTCGACCATGTGACGATGTCGGTCGCCGAGGGCGAGATCGTCGGCTTTCTCGGCCCCAACGGTTCGGGCAAGACCACCACCATCCGCATCATGTGCGGCCTGCTGACGCCGGACGAAGGCGAAGGCACGGTGCTCGGCTTCAACATCCGCACCGACAGCCTGCGCATCAAGCGTGAAGTCGGCTACATGACGCAGAAATTCTCGTTCTACGAGGATCTGACGATCGGCGAGAATCTCGAATTCGTGGCGCGCCTCTATCGGCTGAAGCCGGTCGAGGAATATGTCGCCGGGACGCTTGAAGACCTCGGCCTGACCACGCGCCGCAATCAGTTGGCCGGCACCTTGTCGGGCGGCTGGAAGCAGCGGCTGGCGCTGGCCGCCTGCATCATGCACAAGCCGAAGCTGCTGCTGCTTGACGAGCCGACGGCCGGTGTCGATCCGAAGGCACGGCGCGAATTCTGGGACGAGATCCATCGCCTGGCCAGCGGCGGGCTGACCGTACTGGTCTCCACCCACTACATGGACGAAGCCGAGCGCTGCCACCGCATCAGCTATATCTCCTACGGCAAGATGCTGGCCACCGGCACGGTCGCCGAGGTGGTGAAAAATGCCGGGCTCACCACCTTCGTCCTGCAGGGCCCGCGGCTCGATCAGGTCGCCGAAGCGCTCCAGGGCCGCTCCGGCGTCGACCAGGTGGCGCCTTTCGGCGCGACGCTGCATGTCGTCGGCTCCGACAGGAAGAAGCTCGAAGCCGCGCTCGCCGATGTCGAGAAAGAGCACAAGGGCGTGAAA
>NZ_RZOM01001342.1:0-1363 GCF_003999175.1 Mesorhizobium sp. M7A.F.Ca.ET.027.03.2.1
GGACACGCGCACCGCATTTTCCGCCTCCGAGATCATACAGCTCTCGGCGGTGGAGAAGAACGTCACCGAGTTGCGCGGCGAGATCCAGGAAGCCGACTTCGGCGCCATCATCGTCGACATGGATGCGGCAAGGCTGGAGGAGGTCGGGTCGCTGCAGCGCATTATGCGCCGGCTGGAGGACAAGGTTCCGGTCGTCGTCGTCACCCAGGAGTTCAACGCCGCCGCGGTGCGCATTCTGGTGCAGCTCAAGGTCGCGGATTTCCTGGTCAAGCCGATCACCACGGCCGATCTGGTGCGCTCCGTCGTGCGGGCGCTGCAGGGACCCGGGCGCGAGGAAAACACCGAATCGCAGATCTACACCTTCATGCCTGCCGCGGGCGGCGTCGGCACCACCACGCTGGCGCTGCAGACCGCTTTCCAGCTGCATCACTCGGTGACGCGCGGCGCGTCGACCTGCGTCGTCGATCTCAATTTCCAGCAGGGCGCCTGTGCCGAATATCTCGACCTCGAACCGCGTTTCGACATCACCGAGATCGAGAACCAGCCCGAGCGTCTCGACCGGCAACTGCTCGACGTGATGCTGTCCAAGCATGCCAGCGGGCTGTGCGTGCTGGCGGCACCGGCGCATCCAGCAGAGATGCGCTCGTTCAAGACCGATGTCGTGGTGCGCATGCTGGACCTCGTTTCGGCCTATTTCGACAATGTCGTCATCGACATGCCACGCACCTGGTTTCCATGGACGGAAACCGTGCTGCTCGGTTCCAACAAGCTCTACATCGTCGCGGAAATGACGGTGCCGTGCCTGCGCCACACCCAGCGGCTGATCCAGGCGGTCTACGAGACTGCCGGCAAGGAAGTGAAGCCGAACGTCATCGTCAACCGTTTCGAACAGAAGATGTTCGACAACGGCATCAAGCAGGCGGACGTCCAGGAAATTCTCGGCGAGCATTTCGTCGGCGGTATCGCCAACAACTATCGGCTGGTGCGCGAGGCGGTCGATCGCGGCGTGCCGTTGCACGAGATCGATCCAAACGCCAATGTCGTCAACGATCTGAAGAAGATCATCCTGCCGGAGGAGGCGGTCCCAACCCGGGCGAAATCGCGCTCGCTGTTTGGCATGGGCCGTGGATTGCTGAAGAGGAAAGCCGGATGACCAGCCGCTTCTCCGCCCTGCAGAACCGCGATGCGCTTCCGCAGCGCGTGCCTGAGACGACGCCGGTCGCCCATCATGCCGTCGTCATTCCGACCAGCCGAAAGGCTTTGCCGGCAAAGCCGGACACAGCGCCGGCAAAGAATGCCAACAAGGTGCTCGATGCGCGCGTGCGTATCCACCGGCTGCTGCTCGAAGAGATCAATCTTGTCG
>NZ_RZOM01001343.1:0-1362 GCF_003999175.1 Mesorhizobium sp. M7A.F.Ca.ET.027.03.2.1
CCTGAGGATCGTCGGCGCGCGCGGCAACAATCTGAAGAACGTCCCCGCCGAAATCCCGCTCGGCACCTTCACCGCCGTCACCGGCGTGTCGGGCGGCGGCAAGTCGACCTTCCTGATCGAAACCCTGTTCAAGGCTGCTTCGCGCCGCATCATGGGCTCGCGCGAACACCCGGCCGACCACGACCGCATCGAGGGCCTCGAATTCCTCGACAAGGTCATCGACATCGACCAGTCGCCGATCGGTCGCACGCCGCGTTCGAATCCCGCCACCT
This sequence comes from Mesorhizobium sp. M7A.F.Ca.ET.027.03.2.1, assembly GCF_003999175.1. Classification (NCBI taxonomy): domain Bacteria; kingdom Pseudomonadati; phylum Pseudomonadota; class Alphaproteobacteria; order Hyphomicrobiales; family Phyllobacteriaceae; genus Mesorhizobium; species Mesorhizobium sp. M7A.F.Ca.ET.027.03.2.1. The sequence continues at coordinate 273 of NZ_RZOM01001343.1, forward strand.
ATACCGGCGCCTTCACGCCGATCCGCGACTGGTTCGCCGGCCTGCCGGAAGCCAAGGCGCGCGGCTACCAGCCAGGACGCTTCTCCTTCAACGTCAAGGGCGGCCGCTGCGAGGCCTGCCAGGGTGACGGCGTCATCAAGATCGAGATGCACTTCCTGCCCGACGTCTACGTCACCTGCGACGTCTGCCATGGCAAGCGCTACAACAGAGAGACGCTCGATGTCGTGTTCAAGGGCAAGTCGATCGCCGACGTGCTCGACATGACGGTCGAGGAAGGCGTTGACTTCTTCGCCGCCGTGCCCGGCGTGCGCGACAAGCTCGACACGCTGAAGCAGGTCGGCCTCGGCTACATCCACATCGGCCAGCAGGCGACGACGCTGTCCGGCGGCGAGGCGCAGCGAATCAAGCTCGCCAAGGAACTGTCGCGAAAGGCGACAGGCAAGACGCTCTACATCCTCGACGAGCCGACCACCGGCCTGCATTTCCACGACGTTGCCAAGCTGTTGGAAGTGCTGCACGAACTGGTCGACCAGGGCAACACGGTGGTGGTCATCGAGCACAATCTCGAAGTGATCAAGACCGCCGACTGGGTGCTCGACCTCGGTCCCGAAGGCGGCGACGGCGGCGGCGAACTGGTCGCCTCCGGCACACCGGAAGCGATCGTGCGCGAAAAGCGCAGCTACACCGGCCAGTTCCTCAAGGAGCTTCTGGAGCGGCGCCCCGGAGGCAAGCGCGAAGCGGCGGAGTGATCGGACCGGTTGGCGCTTGGAGAGCTTTTGAATGACAATCAGAAGAGCGCTTGCCGATGATCTCCAAACCGTCATCTCGCTGACCGAAGCCGCCTATGCGCCTTACACCGCACTGTTAGGCGCACCGCCGATCCCGGTCACCGAGGACTATGCGCCGCGCATTGAGGGCGGCGAGGTGTGGGTGTTGGAGAGCGGCAGCGAAATTGCCGGAGTGCTCACACTGGAACGGCACGACGATCACGCGATGATTTTCTCCGTCGCGGTGTCGCCCGCCTTCCAGGGCAAAGGCTTCGGCATTGCGTTGCTCAAACACGCGGATGAACAGACACGCCTGTGGGGCC
>NZ_RZOM01001344.1:0-1353 GCF_003999175.1 Mesorhizobium sp. M7A.F.Ca.ET.027.03.2.1
GAGGAAAGGAGAACCCAATGGACTCTGCTTTGAGTCCCCGCTTTTTCGCAGCTACGAAACCATCGTGACCGAGAGCGATTTTGTAAGGAAGAGGCTGTCCTTGACTTGCCCAAGCCCGGCAACGTTCTCCGCCGCAACGATCGCTGCCTTCCGTTGACGCTCGTCGACAATCGCCCCTGTCAGTTCGACAACGCCGTCGCTGACCCTCACATCAATCAAATCACCATCGCTCCACGATTGTCCCTTCAGCTCGGCAAGTACAGCCTTGCGGATCAAATCGTCATCGGGTGGCGTGGTGCCCTGTTTCGACATGGTGCGGATCAGGACGCGTAGCAAATCAGTTCGCGTGATGATGCCGACGACCCTGTCCCGATCGACAATCGGCACATTGTTGATGCGGTATTGCATCATCAAGTTTACAATATCAGCAATCGAGGCGCCTGGAGGCGCCGAAATGACGTTTGTAACCATCACCTGATGGACAATCCGTCCGTTCGATCGCGCATAGCCATCGGCGATTGTGCCAGGGCCAAGGTCAAACTCCAGCCAGCGAGGACGCGTCCGCTGCGTCCCCAGTTCCTCCCGGCGCAAGAAGTCGCTTTTGCTTACAATGCCAACAAGGGCACCGTCGCTCCCCGTTACCGGGAGGCAGCTTATTTTGTTTGAGAGCATGAGCTCGACGGCTTCGGCAATCGTCGCGTTCGCATCCGTCGTGATGACTGGCTTCGTCATTATGGCTTCGGCTTGCACGCTCACCTCCTGATTTTTTGTCAGACGATGATAGGACATCGCGGCACACGGCCCCTTGATCTGAGTCACTTGGAACGAGGGGCATCCTCCGCGCCGTCGTCGCGTTCGATGAGAATGCGCTCCGCCGCGCCGTCGAGATCCTCGTACTGGCCGCTTCTCAACGCCCACAGGAAGCCGGACAGGCCGAGTGCGCCAAGAAAAAGCGCGACGGGTATGAGGTAGGTGAGAGTGGTCATGACGATCCGACCAGTTCGTTGGCGTTGGATAGTCTTTCGCGGCGAATATTCCTGTCCGGTGAAATTGGCTCTGACGAGCGCAGCCGCAGCGCATTGCCAATGACAAGCAGTGACGAGGCGGACATGGCGATCGCCGCTATCAAAGGCGTAACGTGTCCGAGGATGGCGATCGGTACCGCGACCGCATTGTAGACGATCGCGATGACGATGTTCTGCCGGATCAAGCGTCCTGCCTGGCGCGAAACGTCCAGCGCCAGTGGGACTGCCAGGAGGCTTTCGCGCAGAAAAACGAAGTCGGCTGCATTGCGGCCAATGTCGGCGGCTGTGGCGGGCGCGATCGAGACATGCGCAGCGCTCAGCGCCGGCG
>NZ_RZOM01001345.1:0-1353 GCF_003999175.1 Mesorhizobium sp. M7A.F.Ca.ET.027.03.2.1
CTGCAGCACCTTGTAGGGCGACTGCCTCAGCTCTTTTTCCGAGTCGGCGAGGGCGGCGAACACCATAGGCAGCTCATGTGCGTTGGTGCCGAGCGCTTCGAGGTCGTTGTCCATGGCCAGAAGCACGTTGGAGGTGCCGGTGAACGCTTCGCCGATGCCTTCCTTCAGCGCCTCGACGCACCAGCGCTGCCATAGGAAGGAATGGCGCCGGCGCGTGCCGAAGTCCGAGATGCGGATGCCGGGCAGCGCCTTCAGCCGCTCGGTCTTGGCCCACATCTTGGACTTGGCGCGGGCATAGAGCACGTCGAGCGCGAAAGGCCCGAACGCCCGCATCGCCGCGCGCGATCGAAGTTCATTGATGATGGCGAGCGCCGGGATTTCCCACAGTGTGGTGTACATCCACGGCCCGCTGAAGGTCAGCTCATACTGCCCGTCGCGCTTCGACAGCTCGTATTCGGGCAGCCGGAAGCCTTCCAGCCAGGCGAGGAATTCTGGCTCGAAGATCTGCTTGCGGCCGTAGAAATTGTTACCGCCGAGCCAGATCATCTCCTTCTTGGAGAAGCGCAAGGTGCGGGCATGGTCGAGCTGTTCGCGCAATTCGGCCTCGTCGATCTCGTCGGCAAGGCGCACCGAAGTCGTGCGGTTGATCAGCGAGAAGGTTGCGTCGACCTTGGGATACATGCCCCAGATCATCTGCAGCATCAAAAGCTTGTAGAAATCCGTGTCGAGCAGGCTGCGCACGATCGGGTCGAGCTTCCAGGTGTGGTTGTAGACGCGCCGCGCAATATCGGTCTTAGCCATGTCTCAACACCGCCTTCGCTGCCTGCCATCCACAATCGCGACAGGCCTCATAGCATCGAATCGGCCGGAACGCTGCCCGCTTTCAGGCTGGCCCGACAAAAAGAGCTGCCTGCATGCGGCGGCGCGCAGCCTGGCATCAGCCTGCGGATTTGCCGCCCATCACCCTGAGCGCCGGACGCTTGCGGCGGCTAACGATGCGGCCGGCCACCGGGGCGTCGGCGCGCCCGTCGTCCCCCGCTTTCTCGGCAAACAGCCAGTCGATGAACACCTGCACGATCGGCGTCGCCCGCATCTCGTTGCGGCAGACGACATAGAAATCGTCGACCGCCGGCACCGACAGGCTGAACGGCGCGACCAGCATGCCCCTGGCCAGCAGCGCGCTTGCCGTCACCGAGTCGCCCAGCGCCACGCCATGGCCATGCACCGCCGCCTCGGTCGCCATGCGCGCATCGCCGAGATGATGGCGGCGGCCACGCTCCAGGTCCAGCGCATCGGCGGCCGCCAGCCAGGTGTGCCATTCGCGGCCGTCATCGCCATGCAGGAAGACATGGT
>NZ_RZOM01001346.1:0-1352 GCF_003999175.1 Mesorhizobium sp. M7A.F.Ca.ET.027.03.2.1
TGGTCGGGGTTGGCAGGATGCCCTGGCCGTTGGTCTCGTTGTAGAGCGAGACATTGCCGGAGACGATCGGGAAGCCAAGCGCGCGGCAGGCGTCGCCGATGCCCTTCACCGCGCCGACCAGCTGGCCCATGATCTCGGGCCGTTCCGGGTTGCCGAAATTGAGGTTGTCGGTGGCGGCCAGCGGCAGAGCGCCGGTGGCGGTCAAGTTGCGCCAGCATTCGGCCACCGCCTGCTTGCCGCCCTCATAAGGGTCGGCCTCGCAATAGCGCGGCGTCACGTCGGAGGAGAAGGCGAGCGCCTTGGTCGCATGGCCTTCGACCCGCACCACGCCAGCATCGCCGCCTGGAAGCTGCAGCGAATTGCCCTGGATCAACGTGTCATACTGCTCCCAGACCCAGCGGCGCGAAGACAGGTCGGGCCCGCCGAGCAGCTTCAGCAGCGCGTCGGCAACGTCGGCTTGCGGAATGTCATTGGCTGCCAGCGGCGCCGGCTTTTTCGGCTCGACCCACGGCCGGTCATATTCCGGAGCCTTGTCGCCGAGATCCTTGATCGGCAGATCGGCGACCTGATCCCCCTGGTGCAGCACGCGGAAGCGCAGATCGTCGGTGGTCTTGCCGACGATGGCGAAGTCCAGCCCCCATTTGTGGAAGATCGCCTCGGCTTCCTTTTCCTTTTCCGGGCGCAGAACCATCAGCATGCGCTCCTGGCTTTCCGACAGCATCATCTCGTAGGCGCTCATGCGCTCTTCGCGCACCGGCACCTTGTCGAGATCGAGCTCGATGCCGAGGTCACCCTTGGCGCCCATTTCCACCGCCGAGCAGGTAAGGCCGGCGGCACCCATGTCCTGGATGGCGATGACTGCGCCCGAGGCCATCAGTTCGAGGCTGGCTTCCAGCAGGCACTTTTCGGTGAAGGGATCGCCGACCTGCACTGTCGGGCGCTTCTCATCGATCTTGTCGTCGAATTCGGCCGAGGCCATGGTGGCGCCGCCGACACCGTCGCGGCCAGTCTTGGCGCCGAGATAGACGACCGGCAGGCCGACACCCTTGGCTTCCGACAGGAAGATCGCATCGGTCTTGGCAAGGCCCGCCGCAAAGGCGTTGACCAGGATGTTGCCATTGTAGCGGGCGTCGAAATTGACCTCGCCGCCGACCGTCGGCACGCCGAAGGCGTTGCCATAGCCGCCGACGCCGGAAACCACGCCTGAAACGAGGTGCCGGGTCTTGGGATGGTCAGGCGAGCCGAAGCGCAGCGCATTCATCGCCGCGATCGGCCGGGCGCCCATGGTGAAGACGTCGCGCAATATGCCGCCGACGCCGGTCGCCGCACCCTGGTAGGGCTCGATGTAGGAC
>NZ_RZOM01001347.1:0-1352 GCF_003999175.1 Mesorhizobium sp. M7A.F.Ca.ET.027.03.2.1
CCTTTGCCGGTGAGCACGATCGTCGAAGCGTCCTGCACCGAAGCGTCCCGCAGACACCATCGTGGTCGGCAACCCGGCAATCGCCGACGCTTCGGTGCAGGACGCTTCGACGATCGTGCTCACCGGCAAAGGCTTCGGCGTCACCAATCTGGTCGTGCTCGATACGGACGGCAGCCCCATCGTGGACGAGCAGGTTACCGTGGTGCGGCAAGCCGCCTCGTCCGTGCGCATTTACCGGCGCGCCGAAATCCAGACGATGTCGTGCACACCCTATTGCGAAAGCTCATACAAGAGCGAGGCGGAGAAGTCTTCGGAAGCGGAGATGAGCGTCAGCCGATAGGTGGCGTTGCCGACTGCCGTTCCGGTTATTGTCTGGTTAAGAGGCCTGCGCCGACTTTAACGATCATCCAAACCGGACCTCAATCGGTTTGCGCTAATGCTCCTTCCGAGACCACATAGAGATCGGCAGGATCGGACATGAGCAAGGAATTCGGTCGCGCAGGCGACCACAGAGTGAGACGCCCAAGGTTTTTCGCCCGCTTCCTTCGTGACCGGCGCGGCGCCACGGCAATCGAATTCGCGATCCTTTCAGTCCCCTTCGCGCTGCTTGTCTTTGCCATTCTGGAAAGCTGCATCTCGTTTGCCGGCCAGGAGGTGATGGCCAACGTCACCGACGATGTAGCGCGCAAACTGCGCACCGGCCAGTTGAGGGCGGCTGACGTTGCCGGAACCAATTTGCGGGACATGATCTGCACGAAACTGCAGATCATCGTCTCCCAGGATTGTCCCAATCAACTGCTGGTGGATCTTCGCCAATATACATCGTTCGCCGATGCGGCCACGGCAGGCTTCAAGATCCAGAACGGCGATGTCGTACTGACGAAAGGCACCGCAACCCAATCGTTCTCAGTGACAGCGGGTGCGGCGGAGTCGAGGAACATGCTTCGGGTCTTCTACAAGCGGCCCATCATGACCGACCTCATGGCGCAGTCGATGGGCGGCAACAAGACCCTGCATTTCGCATCGGTGACCTGGCAGAACGAGCCGTTCGACAACTGAGCGGAATGCACGAGCAGTATAAGAAAAGGGCAATGGCATGATTCGTGCGGGGGCACATCTTATGAAGACGGGAGTTTGGCGGAAAGCAAGTCGATTCTGGTCCGATCGGCGCGGCATCGCGGCGGTCGAATTTGCTTTGATCATGCCAATTCTGTTGATCATGTACTTCCTCACAATGGAAGCGTCGCAAGCCATCGAGACCAGCAAGAAAGTCAGCCGTATCGGCAGCATGGTGGCCGATCTCGTCACCCAGCAGACGAACGTCGCCAAGGCGGATGTCGACGCCATCATGC
>NZ_RZOM01001348.1:0-1340 GCF_003999175.1 Mesorhizobium sp. M7A.F.Ca.ET.027.03.2.1
TTCCTGAAGAGATACCACTGACCGTCGTCGGCGTCGGCTCGAACCTTCTGGTCCGCGACGGCGGCATCGAGGGCTTTGTCATCCGCCTTTCGGCCAAGGGCTTCGGCGAGGCCGAGGTGATTTCGCCGATCAGGATCAAGGCGGGAGCCGCGACCCCCGATAAGCGCGTCGCAGCGGTGGCGCTCGAGGCCGGCATTGGCGGCTTTCATTTCTACCACGGCATTCCGGGTGCAATCGGCGGTGCGCTGCGGATGAACGCAGGCGCCAACGGCGTCGAGACGCGCGAGCGGGTCGTCGAAGTGCGAGCGCTCGACCGCAAGGGCAATGTGCAGACGCTGAGCAATGCCGATATGGGCTACGCCTATCGCCATTCAGCGGCGCCTGCCGGGCTGATTTTCACCTCGGCCGTGTTCGAAGGCTTTGCCGAGGACAAAACGGTGATCAAGGCTGCGATGGAGGCCGTGCAGAACCATCGCGAGACCGTGCAGCCGATCCGCGAGAAGACCGGCGGCTCGACCTTCAAGAATCCGGAAGGCACGTCGGCCTGGAAGGAGATCGACAGAGCGGGCTGCCGCGGCCTGATGATCGGCGGCGCCCAGATGTCGCCGATGCATTGCAACTTCATGATCAACACGGGAACCGCGACCGGCTACGACCTAGAATATCTCGGCGAGACGGTGCGCACGCGGGTGCTGGAGAATTCCGGTATCCGGCTGCAATGGGAAATCAAGCGCATCGGCAATTTCCGGCCGGGACATGCGGTTCAGGAGTTTTTGGGACAGCTTCTTTAAAGCGCAGCGTGGCGCGTGTTGAAGTTCATGTGATGCATGAACTTTAACACGGCCGACACGGTCCGCGACCGTTGCCGCAAAGACTCAACGACACGCTTTTCGCATCCATTTTCTCAGAAAGTGAATCTCTCGGAATCGTAAGCACTTGCCAGTGAATCAACTCTCTGATTCTCTGCTCGAAAGCGTTTCCTGATTTGAGTCGTTCGACGCGTTTTCAGCGTTTTCCGTCTGGGGGGCAACCTGCCGGGAGACTCTGACTCAATGTTGCGGAAAATCTGGTTTTGGTCCGCCGTGAGAGAGGGGATGCCGGGGAATGAAAAACAAGCATGTGGCCGTCCTGCTGGGTGGTTTTTCGTCCGAGCGGCCCGTGTCTCTATCGTCGGGAAAGGCTTGTGCCGATGAACTCGAGAAGGAAGGCTACCAGGTCACCCGTGTCGATGTCGGGCGCGATGTCGGCTCCGTGCTTGCCGAGCTCAAGCCCGATGTCGCCTTCAATGCGCTGCACGGCCCTTTTGGCGAGGACGGCACCATTCAGGGCATCCTTGAATA
>NZ_RZOM01001349.1:0-1338 GCF_003999175.1 Mesorhizobium sp. M7A.F.Ca.ET.027.03.2.1
AACACGTCTTACGTCAAAATACCCCGATCTGCTTCTGGAGTTGGTCACGTCACCCCAAACAGTGCGCGTTGCCCGCCGCGAAGCGGACCTCTTCCTGAGTTTTTTCAAACCTCAGGGAAAGGTCCTCGTTGGCGAGTGCATCGGCCGCTTCGCCACACGGCTTTACGCTTCTCCGTCCTATCTTGAGAAATACGGAATTCCCGAAGGCAAAGAGGATCTCCAAAGACATCGTTTTGTCGGCTACATCGAGGAACTGGTTCAACTCGAAGCGGTCCGCTGGCTCGAAGATTTTATCCCCAGCCCAAATCTCGCCTTCGCCTCCAACAGCATGATTGCCCAAATGTTTGCGGCATCGAGCGGAGCGGGGATCGTCGCGCTTCCAGAATTCGCTCTGTGCGTCAACACGGGTCTGGTCAACGTCTTGCCGGCCCTTCAGGGGTACAGGGATGTTTGGCTTTCCGTACATCAGGATCTGGCAAATCTTTCCCGAATTCGCGTGGTGAGCCGGTTTCTGAAGGAACTCATGACCAGCGATGAGGCAAAGCTCGGCGGCCGCCAGATGTGGACGCAGAACGAATAAGTCATTGTGTCCAGTATCGCTCGTGCGCATTCGGGCGGTGAATGCTGGTCACTCTCGTGCCGCTGACGATGATAACCCGCGACTCGAAGGCGGGTAAGTTTTCAGGCGCAACGCGGCAATTGCTCCGCCTTGCTCAGTAGCTCGCCCAAAACCATCTCCGATGTTGTTGCGCTCGCGCCAGGCGTTCTGATCCCCTAGTCGAATTCCGTGGTGATCTTTTCACTTGTCTCCAATTGGACATTGAACCGGTCAATGCGATAGGGATGTAGATCGCATGCTGGTTGTTCATCCGCGACCACGGCAGCCAGGCAGTCTCCCACCGCTGGTGCAATTTGAAAGCCACCGCCGCTGCCACCGAATGCGTGAAACAGACCGGGCACTGCTTGACTGGGACCGACCACTGGCAGCATGTCAGGGAGATAGCCTTCAACACCGGACCAAGCTCGGATTACCTCTGCATTCGCGAAACTCGGTACGACGGATGCCAGAGATGCCATCCCCTGCACAATCTTTTGCGGCGGGACATATGTATGTTCCCCGTCGGCCTGCGAGCGTGTCCGAGGGTAGCCCGCGAAAATGATGTTTCCTCGGGCGATTTGTCGGACGATAACGTCGCCTTCGACAGCCTGGACAATCGGACGAAGCATGTAGGGCAGTGGTTCCGTGACAAACTGCGGCGGGCCGGCTGAAAACATCGGGACTTCTTCGCCAAACGTCTTGGCTAGAGAACCGGCCCAACCGCCGCCGGCATTCACGAC
>NZ_RZOM01000134.1:0-8795 GCF_003999175.1 Mesorhizobium sp. M7A.F.Ca.ET.027.03.2.1
GTGGTGGACATCGCACGGTGCAACATTTGCGTTCGCTCCCTGGCCGATAATAGCATTCCTGCTTCCGATTCGTCCGTGGCTGAAATTACCGCTTCTTTTCTGGACCTGCGCTGTCTGGGTGTTCGGTTTCGTCTACCCCCCCTTCATGATCCCCGCGGCGTTTGCACTGGGAATACTGCTTCTGGCCTTCCGGCGTGATATGATCACTCCTGCGAATATTGCAGTCGCAGTTTCGGCGATTGCCTGCCTTGGTATCAGTTTTGTCTTGTATTTCAGCGACCTCATTCAGATCATGCAGGCGACTGTCTATCCTGGCCAACGGGATATATGGGGCGGCGGCGTCAACGAAATGAGGTTGCTTGCCTATCTCTTTCCTTTTTTTACCACGGTGCGCTTCTCGCCGCTTCTCGCGACTAACGAATGCGAGGTCGCAGTTGTTTCGACCCTCCTGCCTCTGACAGTGCTCGTTTTTGTTAGCTATCGGTCATTGACTGAAACCTTGAGGGACAACTTCGTCTCCTTTGGGGTGGTCGGGCTAGGTTTGATTTTGATGCTAGCGTGGATGACACTGCCGATACCTTCCAGTATTGGGAAGATCCTGCTCTGGAACAAAGTTCAACCTAGCCGTATGGTCTGGGGATTTGGATTGCTTTTTACCATATCTATAATTGTTTCTGCATCTAGATGCACATTTGTAATTTCGAAAGAGAGAATTGCGTTTTTTTTAGCAATTATGGTATCGACTTGGTTTCTGTCAAAGGCAGGATTTAATTGGGTTCCGGGGTATTCATATGAAAAAAACCCTGGCGCCTTGATGCGTGGATACTTCGAATGGATTGCAATTGTTCCATTTGTTTTGAGTGCCGGATATGTCTGGTACTTCGGTCAGCCGACAAGAAACAGTGGGCGGATATTGTTTGGCTCTGCATTTGTCTCTGGCGCGATTACGTTCGGTATGTTCAATCCCTTTCAGCAGGCCTTTCCGATTTTCGACATTCCGGAAACGCCTTTTCTGACAGCGCTTCGCGAGCAGGCAAAAACCAACCCTAACGGATGGGCTGTCATGCCTGGTATGTATGGCGCTCTGTTCTCTGGCGCGGGTGTCCCGGCAATCAATCACACGCTCACTGCACCGCAGCTTTCGTTCTTCCGGCGAGTGTTTCCCTCAATGCCTGAAGCAGCGTTTAATGATGCATTCAACCGGTATGCACACATCATTCCAACTGACGTCCCGGAACCTCGTTCGCCTTCGCCCGATCAAGCTTGGGTTCCGATCAAGGCGTTTACAACCAAAATACCAGGCTAGATGTTTTGATCTCAGGCTTTGATGGTTCATCATTGTTGTCCGAATCAAAGGATGAGCTACGGGCCACATCCTGCATGTACCGCATCGTCAAGCGAGCCTGAGGGCGCTTTCGAAGCGCTACGGCATCAACCCTAAGACGGTCGCGAAGTGGAAGGCGCGGAGTTCGACCGCCGATGTACCCACCACCCCAGGTGGAGACTTCGGGAAAAACCGCATCTGATTTATTTCACCATCACGCATATAGACTGGCCGAGAGCGTGCCCTTCGAGAATGGGAGCGTTGGCGTCGATGAATTTCTCCACATCGAAACCGATCTTGGCCGCGAAAACCTTGATAGCTTCCCGTTCTAGGAACATGTTGAGATGCGGGCGGTCTCCGGCCTCGTATTGAGTTACTGTTGCCTCGAAAACCTGCCAGAGCGGCGGCATGTGGAACTCCAGGAACGAAAACAGCAGTTTGCCGCCCTTCTTCAGCACACGGTGGGAGTCGCGCATGTAGATGAAGGTTTCTTCGTGCAAAAGGTGGGTAAAAAGGCTGAAGGCGCATATATAGTCGAATGTTGCGTCCGGATTTGGAAGTTTCACTGCTCTGTTCATGTGGAACTTATAGTTTCTGGGTGTCTTAGTAGCAGCATAATCGAGCAAAGCCTGGACAATATCGTAACCGTCATAGTCGATGTGCAGGCGTCGTGCTAACGCAACTGCCGTACGCCCGGAACCGCAGCCGATGTCGGCAAGACGCATTCCATCGCGCAGACCATTCTTGATGAGAGCTTCGGCTTCAATACGGCCGATAATGTCATAGGCGCCGCCGACGGCGAGCGACATCGCTTCGTCAAGCGGATGATCGCGCATGAGTCTTGCGACGTGCTTCTCGTAATCTTCGACGAAATGGAATTCGGCCATTGCTATTTTCCGATGTCAGCTTAGCGAGAAATCTTCACGCGCTTTTGTCAAGTTCGGCGAATAGAAAGGATCATGTTCAATGATCTTTTTCCACCGTCTTTGCATATACATAATCTCACTCTTGAAACGCGCCATTTTTTCCGGAGCATCCTCAGCGCCGCGCGAGATGCTTTCAAGGTGGTAAAGCTCCGCATAGGGCGTCCAGACGTTTGTGTAGCCCGCTTCCTGCACTTTCAGGCAAAGGTCCACATCATTGAAGGCGACCGTCAGGTCCACATCATTCAGCCCGCCGACTTCTTCGAACAGGTTCTTGCGGATAAGGAGACAGGCTGCCGTGACAGCGGAGAGGTTCTGCAGGACCTTCAGCCTGCTAAAATACCCTGGATGATGGCGCGGGAAGTGCTTATGCGAATGACCGGCGACACCGCCCACTCCAACAATCACCCCGCCATGCTGAACCGTGTCATTGGCATAATAGAGCTTGGCGCCGACACAACCCACATCCGGCTGGACGGCCCAGGAGACCATTTCCGTCAGCCAGTCCGGCGAGATCACCTCGATGTCGTTGTTGACGAGGCCGATGATCGAGCCCTTCGCTTTTTCCACGGCGAAATTGTTGATCGCGGAATAGTTGAACGGCTTGTCGTAACGGATCACACGAACATTTTTCGCTTTCTTCAGCTCGCTGAAATAGGCAAGCGTTTCCTCCTCCACCGAGCCGTTGTCGGCCGCCAGAATCTCGTAATTCCCGTAGGTGGTCTTTTCGCGGATGGACTCCACACAGTTGCGAAGGAGTTCAACCTTGTCGCGCGTTGGGATGATCAGGCTTACGAGCGGCTGCGGCTCGGGGACGAAAAACCGAAGACGGTAAAAGGGTGTGCCGGGAGCTTCCTCAGCTTTCGCCGGAATATCCATGCGTTCGACATGTTCTTCCAGCGCACGCAACCCAGCCATATAGGCGTAGTTCTTTTGCGAACCATCGAGCGCCGTCGAGCCTTCCACCGCGCGCCAATGGTAGAGCACCTTCGGAATGTGCCGAATTCTCTCAGGGGCTATGCGCTCGAAGACGCGCAGATTGAGGTCATAGTCCTGGCTGCCCTCGAAGCCGGGGCGCCAGCCGCCGACGGCGCGGATATTTTCCGCCCGGTGCACGGTGAGGTGGTTCAGATAGTTCTGTGAGCGGAAAAGCTCCCGCGAGAAATCCGGCTTGAAACAGGGGTCATAGCGCCTGCCTTCCGAATCGATCTTGTCTTCATCGCTGTAGATCAGTTCGGCGTCAGGATGGCGATTGATTTCCAGCACGATCTCGGCCAGCGCATGCGGACGGAGAAGATCGTCGTGATCGAGCAATGCGACCCACTCGCCGGTGACCAGTTCCAGGGCAGAATTGGATGCATGCGAGATATGGCCGTTCTTGTCGCGAAAGACGATTTTGATGCGTGGATCGCGTTTCGTATATTCACTCAAAACGCGCTTCACATGCGGCTCTGTCGAGCAATCGTCCGCTATGCACAACTCCCAGTTCTCGTAGACCTGGGCGCGGACGCTCTCGATCGCCTCCCGCAAGAGTTTCTCCGGGGTGTTGTAGACCGGCATGAGCACCGAAATGAGCGGCGGCTTCTCCAACAGAGCCAACCGCCGCCTCAAATCCGCAACGTCGTGTTCCGTTGGCGTATCGTTGAGCGCAATCCACCCTTCATATGTAGCGCCCCCCAGTGCGCCTCGTGCTTCCGCGGATCGGAGGGTCGCCGCAAATCCCCTGAGGCCGCCTTGCCTCAAGATTTTTACGGCACGCGCGGCAAACCGCCCGAGAGAACGAGGGCTTGTCAGGTGGCGGGAGGCTAGCCCGGCGATAAGACGAGCATAATATTCGACTCGTCCGAGTCGACGCACCCGGACGCGACCGATCGTGATCTGGGCGGCACGGTCGCTTGGATCGAAACGCAGGTTCGAGGCTGCTACATTAAGCAGGAAGGTCGCCGCTGCCAGGCCTTTGCCGTTCGAAAGAAACCGCAGATCGATCCGTTCGATTTCGTTGTACCCCCTGCCGCTGTCGACATAGAGGCGCGCGTCAGTCAACGCGTCCGTTTCAGCCGGGACGTGTACGCTGAGCCTGTAGTGTCCGGGGAGCAATGGCTGGGAGCCCGGCCAGAGGAGTTCGAACTGCGGATCATCGCCCGTTATTGTCCACTCCGTCGCCCCCTTGCCCAATGGCACGCCTTCCAGGTGATGAAGTGCGTTGAGCGTAGCGGTCCGTCCGGCATAAAGAATTGCGTTGGCTGGGGGTGACACAAGCCTCTTCCAAACCGATCGATACCGCCAGGTCCGGCTGCTGTGAACCAATTCGATTTCGTGATTCAACACGGCCATCTGCCGGTGGCGTTCCTGCAGCTTATGTTCGCGCTCCTGCAACTCACGCTGAAGCGCCGCTATGTCCTGGTCCTTTGCCGCGAGATTGGTGTGGGCCAACTCCAGCGCTTGCGTGGCCGCGCGGAGATGCTCGCGCTCGACCGTCAGCGCAGCAATCTCACCGGAATAGGCCTCGATGCGTGCTTCCTGGCTTACCACCAACGCCCTGTTGGTTTCGATTTCCGCTTCCATGGTCGTCGTTCTCAGCGACCACTGGTTTCGGGTTTGGTCAGTCGCCTTGCTCCTCGTCTCGTCGAGAGCAACCATGCCCTCGTCGGCGAGCGCGACCCGCCCGTGCACGCTGCGCGCGCCCAGGACGTTTTCCGGAATTGGCAGCTTCGTTACAATGCAAAGCGAGTTCAAGAACTCGACGGAATGAACCGATGCGAGAGAAGCTTCGTTGAATGCGACCTGGTGCCTGTCGGCGAAAGTCGCCAAGGCATCGACCCGACGGCGATCCAGCCCCCAGTGCTCATGGTTGACCACATCAAGCAGGCGTTTGAAAAACGACATCGAGGAAAGCGGATCGTAGAGACCGCCCTCGAACTCCTGCCAGTAACTGCAATGCAGATCTTCGGCGATGTAGATGCCCCCTTCGGAAAGGTGGGGGAAATATCGCGCGAACGAGCGTATTATATCCGAGGATAGGTGCGATCCGTCATCAATTATAATATCATATTTTTCCGACATCGAGATGATGTCGCGCTCTGTTTCATCAGTATTGGCGTCACCTACGGAAATCTTTATCTTCCGGCTGTCGAAAACGAGATTTCCGCAAGCCAGATTGACGTCACAGCCAACGATTATTTCAGCATTGGGGAAATATTTCTGCCATATCTCCAGGGATCCGCCATTCTGAACTCCGATTTCCAGGATTCGAACCGGCCTGTCTCGATACTCTGAAAAAATATGGTCATAGGTGCTGAGATAGATCGACCATTTATCCGACACTTTGCCGCGATGCGCGTCGTACAGGTCACGAAGTGAAACGAATGGTTCCTGCATTGCGGGCCGCGCATCGCGCTGTTTGGCTAATTGCTGCTGTTCCAACTTCTGCCGATGAAACACGCTGAGACGGCAATCAATTTCAGGGAAAAAAGCGTCGCCAAAAGTTCTTGAAACAGATTCGAACTCTGCTCTGATCCGATCAAGATTTTCTATTGCAACTGCATCAGCATCATCGGACCTGAGCGCTATCAGTGCGGTATAAGCGTCTTTGACCCAGTCAATGATGCGCAAGTCTGCGTCGAGCAACTCAGTGCTGGCGGCAAAGTGCTGATTGTCGGTAGCGAAATGCTCAGACAGCAGGGACTGCCATTTCACGTCGGGTACCGGCCAGTCTAGGCTGAGAGTAGCAGTGATCCCGTCGATACCCTGTCGCCAGTCATCAAGCAGACTCTCGTAAGACAACAAGATGCGTGACCGACCCCTAGTTGCGCGCTCGGCTTCCAATTCGTGGCGAAGCCAAAGAAGCGAACTGAAGCCCATCGTGAAACCGTTTCGGTTCGCCAGGGAAGCGATCACAGCCAACGGATTGCGGTCTATCAGCACATAGCGAACATCGATGCGCATGCGCCTCAAGATCTCCGCATAAAGCGGCACGAAACGTGAGATACGCGGCTCCTTGAGCACAAAAAACGGCGCGCTGCCGTATTCCTCGTCGATCAGCCGCGCGATCTCTGCTTTGTAGAAGCGCAGACGCTGCGCGCCGAGATCGTTGGGATCGAAGAATCGCCAATCATCCCAGCTGCTTCCTGCTTCGGCCAGCATCTGGTCGTGCAGCGCAATGAGACGCTCCGGCTCCCAGTGACCCGTTGGATTGGATAGATTGGCGCCCAGCATGTTCTTAGGCAGTTCCGCGCCAAGCAGATTGATCGCCCTCGTCAGCGCGCTGGTGCCCGAGCGATGCATGCCGAGCACCATGATGCAGGTGCGTTTGGCTGCTTTCGGCTTTGCCTTGCGTGCCTTCGGCTCGTCGACGGGCGCGGCATCGCGCGTGTTTTCCGCTGACGAGTGCTTGTTCATGCCGTCAATGCCTGTTTCGGCTCACCGGCTAGCAGCCGGGGCACCACCGCTTCCGTCGATTGCCGCCACTCCGGTGCATTCCAGCCGAACGCCGCCGCGAATTTCGCGCTCGATAGCCGGGAATTGGCGGGGCGGCGCGCCTTGGTTGGGTAGTCCATCGTAGCAATGTCCCGTACCCGCGCCCAGGGACCACCCAACACGCGGCTTGTGTCGAGGATATGGCGGGCAAAGCCGCTCCAGTTGGCCTCGCCGGTTCCGGCCAGATGATAGATGCCGGATGTGCCGGCGCCCTCGTGCAGTTGTGCCGCCGCATGCAGGATCGCGTCGGCGACATCAAGTGCCGATGTCGGATTTCCCCACTGATCGGCTACCACCGCGATCTCGTCGCGGTCGGCGGCCAGCCGCAGCATGGTTTTCACGAAATTCTTGCCGAACGGGCTGTAGACCCATGCCGTGCGCAGGATCAGATGGTGCGGATTGGCTGATGCAACCGCCTGCTCGCCGGCAAGCTTGGAGGCGCCATAGACGCTGCGCGGTGCGGTGGCGTCGGTCTCGACATAGGCGGCGTCCTTGGTGCCGTCGAAGACATAGTCGGTCGAAAGATGGATGACGGGAACGCCCAGGCGGCTTGCTGCTTGCGCCACCTTGCCGGCGCCGACGGCGTTCACCGCGAATGCCAGATCGGGCTCGTCCTCGGCCTGATCCACCGCCGTGTAGGCGGCGGCCGACACGACGATATCAGGCTTCGCGGCCGCGATGGCTTCGATCACCGTGTCGGGTCTTGCGAGGTCGAGTTGCGGACGGCCAATGGCGATGACCTCAACGCCGGCGGCCGCCGGGCCGGCCTCCAGAAGGCTCGCCGCGACCTGTCCGTCGCGTCCGGTGACAACCAGCCTCACGCCGCCCCCTTGCGTGCTTCGCCCAGCCGTTCACCGGCATAGCGCTGCTCGCGGATCGGTCCCCACCACCATTTGTTGTCGAGAAACCAGTCGACGGTCTTGGCGAGGCCGCTGTCGAAATTCTCATTGGGCGCCCAGCCCAGGTCTCGGCCTATCTTCGAGGCGTCGATGGCATAGCGGCGATCGTGACCGGGGCGGTCGGTGACGAAGGAAATCAGGTCGCGATAGCTCTTGCCCCCTGCCCGCGGCCGCCTGCCGTCGAGCAGATCGCAGATCGTCTCGACGACGCCAAGGTTGGTCCGCTCGGAATTGCCGCCGACATTGTAGCTTTCGCCCGGCAGTCCCCTGGTCGCGACAAGTTCCAGCGCGCGCGCGTGATCCTCGACGAACAGCCAGTCGCGCACATTGGCGCCGGCGCCATAGACCGGCAGCGGCTTTTCATCGAGCGCATTGAGGATGACCAGCGGGATCAGCTTTTCGGGAAAGTGATAGGGTCCGTAATTGTTCGAGCAATTGGAAAGCACGACCGGCAGGCCATAGGTTTCGTGCCAGGCCCGCACCAGATGATCCGAGGCCGCCTTCGAGGCGGAATAGGGCGAGGATGGCGCGTAGGGCGTTTCCTCGACGAACATGCCGCCGTCGAAGGGAAGATCGCCGAACACCTCGTCGGTCGAGACATGATGGAAGCGGAAATGGCTCTTCCGGTCTTCGGGCAGGCCGCGCCAATATTCCAGCGCGGCATTAAGCATCTTGTAGGTGCCGACGATGTTGGTCTCGATAAAGGTGCCCGGCCCATCGATCGAGCGGTCGACATGGCTCTCGGCGGCAAGGTTCATGACGATGTCGATATCGTCGCGCCGAAGGATGTCGAGCACCGCCTTTTCGTCGCAGATGTCGGCCTGCGCGAAGCGATAATTGTGTGCGTTCTCGATCGGCCGCAGCGAGGCCAGGTTTCCCGCATAGGTAAGCTTGTCGAGATTGGTCACCCGATAGGCCGGGTTGGCGCATAGATGCCGGCACACCGCCGAACCGATAAACCCCGCACCGCCCGTCACCAGAAAATTCATGCCGCTGTCCTCACGCAACCCATCAGGCGAACACCTCGGCGGCGGCCAGCAGCGGCGCCTTGAGGTCCTTGTCCGAGAGCTGGAACCCGCCGGCCAATGACGGCCATTCGATGCCGATGGCGGGATCGTCGAAACGGACCGACCGATCATGCGCCTGCGAATAGGTGTCGGTCACCTTATACAG
>NZ_RZOM01001350.1:0-1336 GCF_003999175.1 Mesorhizobium sp. M7A.F.Ca.ET.027.03.2.1
TTTATACACATTTAATGGTGGCCTTTCAATAAGGAATATGAAGTCAGTCAACGCCAAATAGGCCGCAGGAGGCGATGCGCCGTGTCTATTGTGCTGGGAAGCATGCCCACGATCCAGAAATCCGACAATTCCGATAATTTGCCGAACAGCGCTGTTATATCGAGGTTGCACAAATGGTTGACCCTGGGTTAGCATCCCCAGGCAGGCGTCGGTGGGAGGCTCTTTTTACAGCGGCGGCCAGCTGGAGCGGCATGCGTTTTCGGGCGCAGGGAGGATGCTCCAACACTTTGAACCGATGCATGATCCTTCCTGAAACCGATCCCGGTTTTCGGGGTCGTGCGTTTTTGTGGAGGAGGATCCCATGAACAGACGTGAATTCCTGCTGTCGTCCGCGGCTTTCGGCGCCATGATGGTCGCCGCGCCCTCGGTGTTTGCGCAGGACAAGCTCACCATCCTTGGCTCGGTGCCCAGTCTCGGCTTTCCGTTCTTCGTGCACATGCTGAACGAGATCAAGGCGGAAGCCGCCACGCAAGGCGTCAATTTGACCGAAAGCGACGGCCAGAACTCGGCCACCAAGCAGACCGCCGACATCGAGGCGGCCTTGGTGCAGAAGGTCAACGCCATTGTCATCTCGCCGCTCGACGTCAACGCGCTGGCGCCGGCCATCGAGGAAGCGGTCAAGGCCGGCGTTCCGGTGGTGACGATCGACCGCCGCGTCGACGGCGTCGAGGGCATCCTGGCCCATGTCGGCGCCGACAACGTCAAGGGCGGCGAGGCGGAAGCCAACGCGGTGGTGGCGGCATTTCCCAATGGCGCCAAACTCTTCCACCTTCAGGGCCAGCCCGGCGCCGGCCCGGCGATCGACCGCAACAAGGGCGTTCACAACGTTCTCGATCCGCTGAAGGACAAGTACCAGATCGTCTTCGAGCAGACCGCCAACTTCGCCCGCGCCGAGGCGCTGTCGGTGACCGAGGCCGGCCTTGCCGCCAACGGCAAGCCGGACGCCATCGTCTGCGCCAATGACGACATGGCGCTGGGCGCCATGGAGGCTTGTGCCGCGCGCAACTTCACCGACGTCAAGATCTACGGCTTCGATGCACTGCCGGAAGCGCTGGTCGCGGTGCGTGACGGCAAGCTTGCGGGCACCGTCGAGCAGTTTCCCGGCGAGCAGTCGCGCACCGCGGTGCGCATCGCGGTGGCCTTTGCCAAGGACAAGACCGAGCCGAAGGAGAAGCTGGTGCTGCTGACGCCGATCGTCATAGGCAAGGACAATCTCGACAAGGCGGAGCGGATTGGCGAGACGAAGTAGGGGTTTGGCGGGGATCGGCCGATTGGC
>NZ_RZOM01001351.1:0-1335 GCF_003999175.1 Mesorhizobium sp. M7A.F.Ca.ET.027.03.2.1
TCCCCGAAGATGATCTGCTTGTTCAAGTGCCAGAGGTTGGGCCGCATCACCTTGACGGTCGCACCTGGATCACCGTCGTGCGCCAGCCGGACGACACCAATCGCGGCCAGTTCCTTGCCGCCTGCGCCAAAGCCGGCTTTCTGCCCGACATCGCCTATGAAACGGCGGATCCGCTGACCTCGCTCGGCCTTGTCAGCGCCGGTCTTGGCCTGGCGACGGTGCAAGCCAGCCTGCGTGCCGCCGCGCCGCCGCGGATCGTGTTTCGCGACCTGCCGTGGTTCGACCGCACGGTTTCCATCCATCTCGCCTGGCGGCGTCATGACCGCCGCGTGGTGATTGCCGATTTGCGGCAGGCTGCGGGGGAATAGGGGAATAGGGCAGTAGGGCAGTAGGGGAGTAGGGCAGTAGGGCAGTAGGGCAGTAGGGCAGTAGGGCAGTAGGGCAGGACACTCCAGGCAATTCACATACTGCCTTACTGCCCTATTCCCTTACTCCCCTACATTTTGTCGATCACCGACTGCACGCCCTCGGTCGGAGCATCGACGGACGACCCTGCCACCATGATGGCGGCGACGATCGCTTCGGGGTCGTCGACGACCAGCGGCTTGACCCGCTGTGCGGTGTGGATGAAGCCTTCGGCGGCCATGTGATCGAGCAGCGCCAGCATCGGATCCCAAAATCCTTTGACATTGCCGAAGACGATCGGCTTGCGATGATGGCCAAGCTGTCCCCAGGTCATGATCTCGACGATCTCCTCGACCGTGCCGATCCCGCCCGGCAGTGCCACAAAGGCGTCGGATTTCTCGAACATCCTGTGCTTGCGCTCGTGCATGTTGTCGGTGATCAAGAGTTCATCGAGCCGGTCAAGCGCGGTTTCGCTCGCTTCCTTGTTGATCAGGAAGCGCGGAATGATGCCCGTTACCTTGCCGCCGGCCTTGAGCGCGCCTTCGGCGACAGCACCCATAATGCCCTTGGTGCCGCCGCCATAGACCAGCCGCAGTCCCGCTTTGGCAATCGAGCGTCCGAGCAGGTGTCCGGCCTTGATATAGGTTTCATCGCGGCCCGGAGACGAGCCGCAATAGACGCAGACGGATCGAATCGTGTTCATGCCGATGATTGGTGATTGGGTCTGAAAGCCGGGTCAAGCCCCAAGAGTTAACAGCCTGGGCTTTTTCTTGTCGGTATTGGTAAAACAGGCTAGACCGGCGTTAGGTGGCTAAGGGGTAGGGAAGTATGGCGATTAATCCACTGAAGGCGTTTCTGTTCGCGGCGGGTGGGACCGTCGCGGCCGCGGGAACCGCCTATGTATCGGGCGCACTCGACCCGTATCTCAAT
>NZ_RZOM01001352.1:0-1332 GCF_003999175.1 Mesorhizobium sp. M7A.F.Ca.ET.027.03.2.1
GTCCTCGCCGCTCGCCGACGACGCGCCCCTTTAGACCTGCGATGTCTGCTGGCTGCCGGGCGGCTATCCCGAGCTTCACGCCGGCAAGCTCGCCGCCGCCGCGAATTTCCGCGCTGGGATGACCCTCTTCGCCGCGGCAAAGCCCATCCATGGCGAGTGCGGTGGCTTCATGGTGCTGGGCGAAGCGCTGGAGGACGCATCGGGCGACACGCATGCGATGCTCGGCCTGCTCGGCCATTCCACCAGCTTCGCCAGGCGCAAGATGAACCTCGGCTACCGCGAGGCGCGGTTGCGCGCCGACTGCCCGCTGGGCTCACAAGGTGCGCTGATCCGTGGCCACGAATTCCACTATGCGCAGATGACCTCTACCGGCAATGACGAGCCGCTGGCCGACCTCGCCGATGGCCAGGGCAATCCGATCGGCGCCTCGGGCTACCGGCGCGGCCATGTCAGCGGCACCTTTTTCCATGCGATTGCGAGAGGCTAGAGCATGAAGTTCAGGAATCTGGCCCTTTCACCGCGGCAGGTTGTCGACGACATCGCGCTATGCCTGGTCTTCTTCACCCGTCTGCCGCTGCCCGTCTTCGATTTTCGCGGCCGCAGCCTTGCCGCCGCGATCTGGGCAGCCCCCATTGCCGGACTTGTCGTCGGCCTGATCGGCGCCATCGTCTTTGCCACGGCCGAACGGTTTGGCCTGGCCATGGGGCCAGCGGCGGCCCTTGCTCTCGTGGCAACCGTGCTCACCACCGGCTGCCTGCATGAGGACGGGCTATCCGACGTCTCCGACGGCTTTGGCGGCGGCAAATCGCGCGGCCGCAAACTCGAGATCATGCGCGACAGCCGCATCGGTACATATGGTGCCGCGGCGCTGGGCCTGTCGCTGCTGATCCGCTGGAGCGCGCTGTCGGAGTTCGTCGATCCCACTCAGGCCCTCTTCGCCCTCATAGCCGCACACGCGGCCTCGCGCGGCCTGCTTGGCGCCTTCATGCATCTCTTGCCTTCAGCGCGGGTCGATGGCCTCTCGGCCGATGCCGGCACCGTCTCGCAGGAAACCGCCATCGCCGGCGCCGTGCTCGGCGCGATCCCGCTGCTCCTGCTTGGACTGGGCGGAGCCATCTTCGCGCTGATCCTGCTTGGCCTGCTGTTTGCCGCTTTCCGCGCCCTTTGCCTCAACCAGATCGATGGCCAGACCGGCGACACGATCGGAGCCTTGCAGCAGGCAAGCGAGATCGCGGTGCTGCTCGTCGCTTCCGTAGCGCTTTCCTGATCCTTTGGCCTGATTCTCTTGGCCTGATTCCTTTTCGGAGACTTTGCCCCCATGCCCTTCAAATC
>NZ_RZOM01001353.1:0-1330 GCF_003999175.1 Mesorhizobium sp. M7A.F.Ca.ET.027.03.2.1
TCACCATCATGCGTATGATCGGATCGGTGCGCAGCTTGTCCCAGGCGCCGGACAGCGTCATCAGGCCGTTGATCATGCCGCCCCAGGACGGCATCCACAGCATGATCGAGAACACCATGCCGAGCGTCTGCGCCCAATCGGGCAAGGCGGTGTAGTGCAGGTGATGCGGCCCGGCCCAGATGTAGAGAAAGATGATCGCCCAGAAATGGACGATCGACAGCCGGTACGAATAGACTGGCCGGTTCGCCTGCTTGGGCACGAAATAATACATCATGCCGAGGAAGCCGGCGGTGAGAAAGAAGCCGACCGCGTTGTGGCCGTACCACCATTGCGTCAAGGCGTCCTGGACCCCTGAAAAGGCGGAGTAGCTCTTGGAGCCCAGGAACGAGACTGGTATGGACAGGTTGTTGACCACATGCAGCATCGCGATGGTGACGATGAACGACAGGTAGAACCAGTTGGCCACGTAGATATGCGGTTCCTTGCGCTTCAGGATCGTGCCAAGGAACAGAATGAGGTAGGCGACCCAGACGATGGTCAGCCAGACATCCACATACCATTCGGGTTCGGCGTACTCGCGGCCCTCGGTGATGCCGAGCAGGTAGCCGGTCGCGGCCATGACGATGAACAGCTGGTAGCCCCAGAAGACGAACCAGGCCAGATCACGGCCGAAGAGGCGGGCGCGGCAGGTGCGCTGCACGACATACAGAGACGTGCAAAGCAGCGCGTTGCCGCCGAAGGCGAAGACGACACCGGATGTGTGCAACGGCCGCAAACGACCGAAATTGAACCAGGGCTGGATGTTGAGATCGGGGTAGGCGAGCTGCAGCGCGATCACCACGCCGACCAGCATGCCGACGACACCCCAGAACACGGTGGCGATCGCGCCGTAGCGGATCGGACCATCCATGTAAGCGGATGGGTCAATCGGAGCTGCTGGCTTGAACTCCGTGTTGCGCAACAGGATCGCAGTGAAACCAGCCACTGCGAAGAACAACACCCACATGTGTCGGCGGAAAGGTTCATCCACGCCGAAGCCGGCGGCCACCAGGGCCGCAAAAGCGAACACGCTTAGAAGGACGATCTCTGTGCCGAATTTCATTGCAGATCCCGATCTCGAATCTGGTGGATGCCAAATCCGCAGCGCACTAATCGCGCAGCCGCCGCCCCCTCGCCCTGATCTATGTCAGGCCGCAAGATTTTGTGTCGGCGGCGCAATCAGCAGGTGGCGAATGAACGAGGAACGCAGCGCGGGCTCACCCCCCTCATGGAAGGCGTTCCCTGGGTTGGGCGGGCGCAGACGCGATCGCTGAGGCGAAAGCTGAGGCCC
>NZ_RZOM01001354.1:0-1329 GCF_003999175.1 Mesorhizobium sp. M7A.F.Ca.ET.027.03.2.1
GATAGGGCAGTGCGCCTCGGTACGCTTTTAACAAAGATAATCCCCCGATGACGCAGGGGAAAGACTCAGCTAGCCTTACCCGTGCGGCGGACCTAATTATCCGCTTGGCCGGCGCTTCACTCCTCCCAAGCGGCGCCGGCCTTCTTCTCCAAAAGTCCGTCCGGGACGCCACAACGGGTTGCGGCAGCACGCGAACCTCGCAAAAGCCAAGTTCCGCCTCCGGTTGCCTCGAGAATGCATCGGGGAGCGCTGGCGAAACCGCCCTCCATCTTCGACTGCGTGCGTGGACGATTGGCAAGGGAACCAAAGGCGGTTTCCCCGGTTGGTTCTGCTCCAAAGGAGTGTTGCACTATGTTCCGTCTGCTCGTCGCCGGCGCCTTCGCCTATGTCACTTATCGTATCGCCAGGAAGATGGTCGAAAACGTGCCCGATACGGTCGACCCGCTGCTGTTGCCGCCGTCGAAGCATGATCGCGAGACCTTGCGGCGGCAGTCGGCCGACATGGGTGTCGATCCGCAACGCTAAAGACACGGACGACGCGCTTCGGCCTGTCTAGCACGAGGCCAGCCCCGCATCGATATTGCGAACAAAGCAGAAACGATGCTTGATGGGCGATGAACCTCGCCACTGCTGATTCGACCTTTCGGGACCCGACCGTCCAGCCTGCCTATCTCGCCCGGCTCAACGATGCCCAGCGCCAGGCAGTCGAGCACGGCGACGGCCAGATAGCCGGTCCGCTGCTGGTCATTGCCGGCGCCGGTTCGGGCAAGACCAACACGCTGGCGCATCGCGTCGCTCATCTGGTCGTCAAGGGGGCAGACCCGCGCCGCATCCTGCTGATGACGTTTTCGCGCCGCGCCGCGTCCGAAATGGCCAGGCGCGTCGAGCGTATCGCCGGCGAAGTGCTCGGCCGCGATGCAGCTGTCATCACCGATGCGCTGACCTGGGCGGGAACCTTTCACGGCATCGGCGCGCGGCTGCTTCGCGACTATGCGCTGGAGATCGGCCTCGACCCGGCCTTCACCATCCATGACCGCGAGGATTCCGCCGACCTGATGAATCTGGTCCGCCACGAACTCGGCTTCTCGAAGACGGAAGCGCGTTTCCCCACCAAGGGAACCTGCCTTGCCATCTATTCGCGCGCCGTCAACGCACAGGCGCCGCTCAACGAGGTGTTGGGTTCCGCCTTTCCCTGGTGCGCCGGTTGGGCCGAGCAGCTGAAACAATTGTTCGCCGGTTATGTCGAGGCCAAGCAGGCGCAAAACGTGCTCGATTACGACGATTTGCTGCTCTACTGGGCGCAGATGGCGGCGGAGCCCGAGATAGCAG
>NZ_RZOM01001355.1:0-1325 GCF_003999175.1 Mesorhizobium sp. M7A.F.Ca.ET.027.03.2.1
GGTCGGCGAAGCGCCCGCCGCCTGGCGCCGGAGGCACTTGCAGGGCCATTGATCCTGCGTGAGATGCAGACCCGTGATGCGCAATCCTCGATGTTGCAGCCACAGCCACTTTTTCGTGAAGCTGAACGGGTTGATCCCTTCGCCTGTCTGCCTAGGTAGAAAGGAGCGGCGGGCGCCACGCAAATCTGACATCGGGCCAATCTGACAGTCGGCATGATATTTTCCTGCATTCAAAAGCTTGCCCTCGCTGTTCTCTGTGTGGGAATCCAGTCTTCCTGCGTCGTTCCCGACGATGCGTCGCGTATCGCCAAGGTTGATCCAACGGCGGCGGCCGCCCGCAAGGAGATGGTCGGCCTCAGCGAAGCC
Organism: Mesorhizobium sp. M7A.F.Ca.ET.027.03.2.1; assembly: GCF_003999175.1. Taxonomy (NCBI): domain Bacteria; kingdom Pseudomonadati; phylum Pseudomonadota; class Alphaproteobacteria; order Hyphomicrobiales; family Phyllobacteriaceae; genus Mesorhizobium; species Mesorhizobium sp. M7A.F.Ca.ET.027.03.2.1. The sequence goes on from NZ_RZOM01001355.1 coordinate 367, forward strand.
GATGTTCGAATGTGCGCCGGGTTTCCGACCGCCACCGCCGACGCCGGCCGATCGGGCCAGATCTGGACCTACAAGCGCATCGTCCAGCGCGGCAATCTCAGCATTGTGGTTCCGACTCTAGCGGTAGGCGCGATCCCGGCGGTCGGCGGCTCCGTCAATGTCGCTCCCGGCGGCTATTGCGACACGCAAATTCGCATGGTCGACGGCCGCGTCGCCGAAGTTGCCTATGCCGGCGACAACAATTTGCCGAACAGGCGCGACGCGCTTTGTGTCAGCACGGTGGACGCCTGCGTGGCCTATGCGCGTCAACACGGTCAGAGGCCGGCGGCCAGATAGCCGGCGGCAGCGAAACGGCGATGACGGTCACGCAAATACCGTTGAGGGCTTGACTGACCCGCCGGACAGAATACGCTAGCGCAAAATACCGGCTCTGATCGCCGGGCGGCAAGAATGCCTCGTATGCCTCGCCCTTGCGGCGCTGGCTGCGAGGCATTGTCATTTTGGGGATCTGTTTGAAACGGCGTATCGAGATCGGCATCCTGTATTCCCGCTCGGGGAGCTATCAGCTCGTCTCCGATGCGTGCCGCATGGGCGCCATGCGTGCGATCGCCGACATCAACGCCGACCGCAGCTCAGGCATCGAGCTGGTGCCGGTCGAGCGCGATCCGCAAAGCAATGCCGATCGCTACGCGACGCTGTGCGAAGACATCTTCAAGACCAGCAGCGCCCGCCATGTGGTCGGCTGTGTCACATCCTGGAGCCGCAAGGAGACGATCCCGGTTTTGGAGAAAGCCGGCGGCATGCTCTGGTATGCCTGCCCCTATGAGGGCTTCGAGGCCAACGAGCATGTCGTCTACATGCACGCTTGCCCCAACCAGCATCTGGTGCCGCTGATGGCGCATGTCGTGCCGCGCTTCGGCGCCAACGGCTTCCTGCTCGGTTCGAACTATATCTGGGGC
>NZ_RZOM01001356.1:0-1323 GCF_003999175.1 Mesorhizobium sp. M7A.F.Ca.ET.027.03.2.1
CAGTGATGCGGTGCGGCACCTTGAACTGGCCAAGCACGGCCGATGCCGCAACCGCATCGGGCGGCGCCACGATGGCGCCAAGCGCTATGGCCGCGGCGATCGGCAGGCCTGCCATCGCCCAGCCGGCAAGTGCGACCGTCGCTGTCGTGAACAGGACGGCACCAAGCGCCAGCAGCACAAGCGGCACCCTGTAGCGGTTGAGATCGCGCAGCGAGGTATCATAGGCGGCATCGAGCAGCACCGGCGCGATGAACAGGGCTAGCGCCAGTTCCGGATCGATCTCTATGGTCGGCACGCCAGGCACGAAGGCGATGGCCACCCCGGCCAGCGCCAGCAAAGAGGGATAGGGAACCTGTACGCGCCGCGACAGCGCCGTCAGCGCAACGGCGATCAACAGCAGAACGAGTGTCAGTTCGAAAAGCGCCATGGCCTGTTATAGCCGGGATGCGAGACGCTGGCAGTGGCAAAGCGGCTGGAAACTGTTGATTGGCCAGCAAGCTCGAGCCGATGGGAATATGCCTCGAATTGCCTTCCACCGATGCCCTGCCAAATCGACAAATGCGCCGACCGCACCGACATCGAAATCACCGATAGAGGGCTCGCTTAAACACGGACTTCCCTGCATTGCAGCCCATTGCCACGCGGACGGAAGCATCTCCCGTCTTCGCAGACCGGGATGCAGCCATTCATTTTGAGCAAGCGCATCAGCCTAGTGCAGCACCAGCATGTCGCTCGACGAGAACGAGATCTCGGCCTTTTCACCGACTGCGGGTGGCGGGGTTGCCGGGCTGTTGAAGGTGTCGAGCGAGACCGTGTTGCCACCGATGCCGACGCGAACCCGGATGACCGAGCCGAGAAAATGCACTTCGGAGATTTCTCCCGAAAGGCTGGAGTCACGGCCGGGCTGACGGCCCAGCGAAATCGCTTCCGGACGCAGCGCCAGCGACAGCGTGTCACCTGATTTGGAGCCGTTGAGCTTGCCCTTGAGCGAAACCTGTTCGGAATTGACCCGCACCGTGCCTGCAGCCGCATCGGTGACGGTGCCTTCCAGCACGTTCAGCGTGCCGACGAAATTGGCGACGAACTTGGTCGCCGGACGGTTGTAGATCTCGAACGGCGTGCCGACCTGCTCGGCTTTGCCGCCATACATGACGGCGATGCGGTCGGAGATCGACAGCGCCTCTTCCTGGTCGTGCGTGACAAAGATAGTGGTGATGCCGAGCTTCTTCTGGATCGAGCGGATTTCCTCGCGCAGCGACACGCGCACCTTGGCGTCGAGCGCCGACAGCGGCTCGTCGAGCAGCAGCAGCTTCGGCTTCGGCG
>NZ_RZOM01001357.1:0-1321 GCF_003999175.1 Mesorhizobium sp. M7A.F.Ca.ET.027.03.2.1
GTGCCAAGCGCGAAGGAGACGATGCCGCGCGCCGTCGCCACCGCCGACCCCGAGGAGGAGCCGCCTGGCACAAGCGCCTCGTCGATGGCATTGCGCGGGATCGGCCAGGGCGTGCGCACGCCGACGAGGCCGGTGGCGAACTGGTCGAGATTGGTCTTGCCGACGACCAACGCACCGGCCGCTTTCAGCCGCGCCACAACGGTGGCGTCTTTCTCGGGCCAATAGGTGTATTCGGCGCAGGCGGCCGTCGTGGGCATGCCGGCGACGTCGATGTTGTCCTTGACGGCGAAGGGAATGCCCCAGAGCGGCTTTGTCGCCGGGTCGAACGGACCGAGTGCCGCGGCCTGGGCTAGGAGATCCGCCTTGGCGGTGAGATGGATGAAGATGCCCGGGTCGTCGGCCGCTTCGATGCGGGTGAAGATCGTTGCGATCACATCGCCAACGGCGAGGCCTCCCGGATAGGCTGCGTGAAGGCTCGCTATGTCGAAATGGATATCGCTCATTTCGTCTTCTCCAGAATGATCACCGGCAGGTCCCACTGGATCAGCACGACGCAACCGTCCTTCGTCCACACCGAATGCTCGGTGCCGACCGGGTTCAGGATGACGCTGCCAACGGGATAGTCGCCGTTCTCGTCGCTCTGGGTGCCTTCCAGCACGACGATGGTTTCCAGCCCGACATGTCGGTGTCGCGGCACGCTGGCGCCGGACCGGTATTTCAGGATCGCGACCGACGGCTCGACCGGCCCGCCCTTCAGCAGCCAGTGCACGCTGATGCCGTCGCGGAAATATTCGAACGCGAGATCGCGCCAGCCGCCGTCGAGCAGGCCGGCAAAGGCAAAATTAGGCATTGGCAATTCCCTCGAGCACCTGGTCGGTCGTTGCCGTCCAGCCGACGATGGCGCTCTGCGCCCGGATCATGGCTAGTGCCGCCGCCTTGAATTCGGGAAAATAGCTTTCCGTCGCGTCTTCGGCGAGCAGGCACTCATAGCCGCGATCATTGGCCTCGCGCATCGTCGTCTGCACGCAGACCTCGGTGGTGACGCCGGCGAAAACCAGCTGCTGTGCGCCGAGCCGCTTCAGCTCGCCACCGAAGCTGGTCGCGTAGAAGGCGCCCTTGCCGGGCTTTTCGATGACGATCTCGCCCGGCAGCGGCGCAAGCTCGTCGAGGATTGCGGTGCCCGGCTCTCCGACGATCAGCACGCGGCCCATCGGCCCGACATCGCCGATGCGGATCGCCGGATTGCCGCGATTGCGCTTGGCCGGCGGCAGGTCCGACAGGTCGGCGCGGTGGCACTCCATGGTGTGGATCACCGGCAGGC
>NZ_RZOM01001358.1:0-1320 GCF_003999175.1 Mesorhizobium sp. M7A.F.Ca.ET.027.03.2.1
GTGCCGGTGGCGGTGGTCAATGACGGCATAGGGCTTGGCCTGGAAGTGATCACGCGCAAGGATCAGCTGCCTTGCGCCTACCAATGGCAGAATTTCCAGGCAGGGCAGTATGCGCTGGGCATAGAGCCCTCGACACACCATGTCTTGGGCAATCTCGCGGCGCGCGAGCGAGGCGAGATGATCTGGCTGGAGCATGGCGAAGGCCGTTCTTACGACGCGGTGTTCCGGGTGCTCGACGGCGCCGGCGCGATCGCCGCGGCCGAAGCGAAGATCGCGTCGATCGCCAGGCAGCCGCAACAGGATTATCCTGTGCCGTCGGGCAATTTTCCGGGATTGGCGGACAGGGCATGATGCGAAACGAATGCTCCGGCTGGCGGGCCGGAAATCGGAGGTCGATGTGATGGAGAAAAAGCGCGACTACAGCCTGGTCGGGGAAAGCACGCGCATCGCGATCGAGACCGGGCTGGCCTCGGCCGAGTGGTATCACACCGATGTGCCGCGCAAGGCGATGAAAGAGCTGATGCAACGCTCGGACGGGCCGGCGATCCGCGACACGATCATCTGGATCGTTGCCATATTGGGCTCTGCCGCCGGGATCGTCTGGTTCTGGGGCACGTGGTGGGTGATGCCGTTCCTGCTCGTCTATGGCGTGCTCTATGGCTCGTCCAGCGACTCGCGCTGGCACGAGTGCGGCCACGGCACAGCCTTCCGTACGCGCTGGATGAACGATGCCGTCTACCAGATCGCCAGTTTCATGCTGATGCGCAACCCGGTGACCTGGCGCTGGAGCCATGCCCGCCATCACACCGACACGATCATCGTCGGCCGCGACGCCGAGATCGCGGTGATGCGTCCGCCGGACCTGCTGCGCGCCGCACTCGCCTTCACCGGCATTCTCGATTTCCGCTATTCGCTGCCGACGCTGGTGCGCAATGCGTTCGGCAGCATCTCGCCCGACGAGAAAAGCTTTATTCCCGAGATGGAGCTTCACAAGGTGGTCAAAGCCGCGCGCTGGCATGTCGCCATCTATGCCGCGACGATCGCGCTGGCGCTTTATCTGTGGTCGTTCCTGCCGCTGGTGCTGATCGGCCTGCCGCGCCTCTACGGCAGCTGGCACATGGTGCTGACCGGCCTGCTTCAGCATATCGGCCTGGCCGATAATGTCACCGACCACCGGCTGAACACGCGCACCGTCTATATGAACCCGATCAGCCGCTTCATCTATTGGAACATGAACTACCATGTCGAACATCACATGTTCCCGATGGTGCCGTATCACGCGCTGCCGAGGCTGCACGAATTGATCAAGCACGATCTGCC
>NZ_RZOM01001359.1:0-1318 GCF_003999175.1 Mesorhizobium sp. M7A.F.Ca.ET.027.03.2.1
AGTCCGGATGATCCTTCCTCGATCTGCCACCCGATGAGGTCACGGAGCGCGACCTCATCGACATGACCATCAGCAGCAAATGGTGTGACCAGCGCGGTGATGGAACCCTTGAACATTCAAATACTCCTAAGTGCACTGATGGAATGAGTGGCCATGGCCGCGGTCACCGCTTCAGACGGTTGATGCACACGACTTTCGGTTGCGTCATGTCCTCATAGGCAAACCGCACCCCTTCGCGTCCCATGCTGCCATATTTGAAACCGCCAAACGGCATGGCGTCGAACCGGTAGTCGGAGGAGTCGTTGATCATGATGCCGCCGGCATCGATCCTGCTTGCGGCCTCGAGTGCCGCCTCCAGGTCATTTGTGAAAATGCCGGCGTGAAGGCTGTATTCGGGGCTATTTGCCAGGTCGATCGCATCAGCCAGCTCATCGAAGGGCTGCAGGATGACGATCGGGGCAAATACTTCCTCGTTCCACACATCACAGCTTGCAGGAACATTCTCCAGCACCGTCGGCGCGTAGAGGTTGCCGGCTGGCTTATGGCCGCAAAGCAATGTCGCGCCGGCATCAAGCGCACGGTCAACCATGGCAGCCGCTTTACCGACCGCCTTTGCGGAAATCATCGGACCGACATCGATGTCAGCGTCGAGAGGGTTGCCGGTCTTGAGCTTCTTGGTGTCTTCGACGAACTTCGCCTTGAACCGCTCATAGATGGAGCGCTGGATCAGAATCCTCTGCGTTCCGATGCAGTTTTGCCCGGCCGCCCAGTAGGCTCCCGATACGCAGCTCTCGACGGCAGCATCAAAGTCGCAATTCTCCATGACGATGACAGGAGCATTGCCGCCAAGATCCATGGCAAGCTTCTTGATGCCGGCATTTTTTGCGATGGCCTCGCCGGTGGCGAAGCCGCCGGTGAAGGAGATCATCCGGACGTGTCTTGCCGAAACAAGAGCTTTGCCAAGCTGCGCTCCGCCGATAGCAACGGTGATGACCTCGTCGGGCAGACCGCTTTCGACAAGCACCTCCACCAGCTTGATCGCCGAAAGAGGCGTGAGCTCCGATGGCTTCAACAGAACGGCATTTCCACCGGCGATGGCCGGGCCAAGCTTGTGAGCCACAAGGTTCAGAGGGTCATTATAGGGCGTGATGGCGGTGATGATGCCCAAAGGCTCCCTCGTGTACCAGCCCTGACGGGACTCCGATCCGACATAGGAGTCAAAGGGGATCACCTCACCGGCATTGCGCTTGGCCTCATCCGCCGAAAGCCTCAGCGTGTTGACGCAACGGCTTACCTCTTTCCGTGCCTGGGTCCTGTC
>NZ_RZOM01000135.1:0-8789 GCF_003999175.1 Mesorhizobium sp. M7A.F.Ca.ET.027.03.2.1
GTACTGGGCCTCTTCGGCTTCCTCATCGATCCGGAGATCCTGGTCGAGCGAAATGGCCAGCTCGTCCAGGATCTCCGGATCGATGAGGAAGCCGAAGAGGCCCAGTACGCTGAAGAGGCCCAGTACGCCGTTGCCGACACGCCCGCTTCTATCGAGCCAGTTGCCTCCGATGACGAATTCGACGATGCGGTGGCAGTCTCGCTTGAAGACGAGCTGGTGCTCGACGACCATTCGGCGGCCATGCAATCTCCGATGAGAGCTTTGCCGGCCATTTCGACGACGCGATGGCTGATGTCGACATGGATTTCGACGTTCGCGCGGATGAGCCGAATGCCTTCGACGAGCCGCACGCGCATGATGCGCTTGTCGATATCACTGACGCGAACGGCGATATTCCCATCCCTGAAGGCATGTCGGACGATGCTTTCGACCTAAGTTTGGACGACGCGTTTGCCGAAACGGCCGAAGAGCCGGCCGCCGAGGTTGCTGCCGCTACGGTCCAGCCGGCGGCGCCAGAGGCTCATGTTGCGCCGGCGGCGTATGCCCCGGCCGCGGACGAACGGAGCCTGGAAGACGAGTTGAATGCGCTGCTGGGTGCCATGACGGCGCGCACGGCGCCGGTGGCCAGTGAGCCCGTCACGGTTCAGCCGGCTGTCGCCGCCCTGCCGCCTGTTGCCGAGCCCGCCGAGGAACCGGCCGATCTTGTCGGCGACCTCGACTGGGATCTTGACGAACCCGCGCCTGAGCAGGACCGGCATGTTGGCACGGCCCAAGCGGCCGATGCGGATATTGACGACCTTATGCTTGATGAACTCCAGGATACGACTTGGCACACGGCTGGCGATGTCGATTTCGACGATGATGCGTTCGACGCGGCTTTGCCCAAGGATCTTGATCCGCGTGACGAAGCCGCTGACCGGGACAATTCGGCGGATTCTCTCGATTGGCTTGCGGAGCGTTCCCAACCGGAGCCGACGCGTTCGTGGAGCCGCGTGACGCCCGTTCCGCAGCAGCCGTCATTCAGTGCTCAGCCTGCGTTTGCTCAGCCGGCCGCTTCGGTGGCATCCGTGGCCGCCGCGCCGGCAGTCGCCGCCATGACGTCCTACCGTTCGTCCGAGCCGGTCGAGGCCGTGGCTCCCGCTGCCCCGGTGTCGGCGCCCCAATCGCGCCAGCCTGCGCATTACGAAGACATGCCGGACGTCGAAACGGTCGATGTACCCGAGCGTGTCGTCGCGCTGGCCGACGATCTCGATATTCCCGAACTGCACTTCGACGAAGACCAGCCAGCGTCGCCTGGCTACGACGATCTCGATGCGGAGTTCTCCAGCCTTCTCTCCGAGATGAACGCGGTGGAGGTCGCTCCTGTTCCCACGAGCAATGTGGCCAGCGCGTCTTACGATGATGACTCCTATGCCGCGGGCTTCAAGCCGGGCTATGACAGCCTCAAGCCGGCATATGACGGGGTCAAGCCGGGCTATGACGGGGTCAAGCCGGGCTATGAGCCGGAAGCGCGGACCTATGCGGCGCGGCCGATGGACATGTCCGCCCGCGCGGCGGCGCCCACGGGTTATGCCGACGCCTCCGGCTTCGACCTCGACAGTCTGCCAGGGAGCCAGCCGGCTTCCCAAGCCGATGATTTCACCGTCGATGAACTCGACTACGATCCCGAACTCGACGAGGCTATGGCTGTTCCGGGGCTCGGCGAGCGTGAGGCCGCGAGGCCGTCGCGCGGACGCGGACTGTTCATCGCCGCGATTGTCGGCGCGGTCGCGGTCGCAGGCGGTCTCGGGGCCTTTGCGCTGTCCTTTGGCGGCAAGGGCGGTAGCGAAGCGCCTGTCATCGTCAAGGCCGACAACGCGCCGATCAAGGTCAAGCCGGAGAATCCGGGCGGCGCCGTGGTGCCCAATCAGGACAACAAGGTCTACGACGCGGTCAGGGGCGCCAAGCCAGCCGAGCCGGTCCAGGAAAAGCTGGTCACCAACGTCGAAGAGCCAGTGGACGTCCAGGCGAAAGATCCGGCCCGCGCCATCGACCTTTCGCCGGACCAGAATGCAGCCGCCGCTGGAACCGATGTCGGCAATGCCGCGCCGATGGCCGGCGCCGCTTCGGCCGACAACGCTTCTGCCGACAATACGGCGCCCGCGCCCAAGTCCGAGGACCGCATTGCGCAGGTGCTGCAGGATGCCGACAAGGGCACCAATGCCGATGTCGTCGCCGTTGCGCCGCGCAAGGTGAGGACCATGGTGGTCAAGTCGGACGGTTCGCTGGTTCCGCGTGAAGATCCGGCAGCGCCCGCCGCGCCGCTAGTGGCCGCCACCGAGCCGGTCGATCCGGCGCCGCAGCATGTTGCTCCGGCGGCGCAAGCCGACGCGGACCAGACCGGCACCGTGGCGCCTGCCGCCGCCCAGGCGGACGACGAGCCGGCCCTCAAGCCGGTCGCCAAGCAGAAAGCCGAGGCCCAATCGGCGAACACGCCGGCAAAGGTTCCGCTCGCGCCGCAGCGTCCGTCCGACCAGCCGGTCGATGTTGTCGGCGAGGTCAAGCCCGATCAGGTTGCGTCCATAGATCCGGCATCGACCGCGGCCGGCGGTGGCTCGTGGTCGATGCAGATCGCCTCGCAGCCGACCGTCGAAAGCGCCCAGTCCAGCTATCAGGATCTGCAGCGCCGCTATGGCAGTGTGCTTGCCGGGCGTACCGCCAACATCGTCAAGGCCGAGATCGCCGGCAAAGGCACGTTCTACCGCGTGCGCGTTCCGGCCCAGTCACGCAATGACGCGATCAATTTGTGCACCAGCTACAAGGCCGCCGGCGGCAACTGCTTCGTCTCGCGCTAAAGCGGAGCCGACCATCAAAAGCCGGCGCGGTCCATCGCGCCGGCTTTTTTCATGGGGAAAGCAGATCCGGCGTTGTCCCGGATGAATCCCTGGCGATTCCCTTTGATCGCACAAAGCCCTAAACTGCCGACATGACCGAATCAAAATCCATGATCCTCGGCTGTGCCGGGAAATCGCTTACCCGCGAAGAAATCAATTTCTATCGCAATGAATGCCCGTGGGCCTTCATCCTGTTTGCGCGCAACATTGGCGAGACCGAACAGATCCGCGATCTGGTCGCCGAGATGCGGGACTGCATAGGGCGTCCGGACGCGCTGGTGTTCATCGATCAGGAAGGCGGCCGTGTGCAGCGCTTGCGACCGCCGCTGGCACCGAACTATCCCGCCGGTGGCGCGCTCGGCGCGCTGTGGCGCGACGATCATGATGCCGGCGCCCGCGCGGCCTGGCTGATGGCGCGGCTGCATGCCTTCGACCTGCTGCGCTACGGCATCACAGCCGATTGCCTGCCGGTGCTCGACGTGCCGATCGAAGGCGCCAGCGATGTCATCGGCGCGCGGGCCTATGGCAAGGATCCGCGACCGGTGATCGAGCTCGGCCGCGCAGCCGCGGAAGGGCTGATGTCGGGCGGCGTGCTGCCGGTCATGAAGCATATTCCGGGCCATGGACGTGCCTTTGCCGACACGCATTTCGAACTGCCGGTGGTCAATGCCTCGCTCAGCGATCTGCAGCGGCATGATTTCGCCCCGTTCAAGGAGCTTAGCCATCTGCCGATGGCGATGACAGCCCATGTCGTCTACAGCGCGATCGACCCCAACAATCCGGCGACCACCTCCGGCAAGGTCATCGACGAGATCATCCGGCGCGAAATCGGCTTCGACGGACTGCTGATGAGCGACGACACCTCGATGAAGGCACTTTCTGGGGATTTCCCGACAAAGGCGGCATCGATCCTTGCGGCGGGCTGCGATCTGGTCCTTCACTGCAACGGCGTTTTCGAGGAGATGGCGGGCATCGCATCGCGTACCACGGGGCTTGAGGGCACGTCGTTGGAGCGCGCCAAGCGGGCGCTGACCTATATAAAGAACCGTGACACGGTCAAAGAAACCGAAATACGTGCCGAATTCGCCACCTACTTCGATGCGGTGGCATAGCAAAGGGAAAGTGACGGAGTGGCGGAGACATTGGAAAGCAAGGCCTCGAAGGCCGCACCGATGGACCGTCTGTGGGCCGAGAATGACGATTCACGCGTTACCGGCGACCCGTCGCTGGTTGTCGACGTGGCCGGCTTCGAAGGTCCGCTCGACCTGCTGCTGCATCTTGCCCGCACCCAGAAGGTCGATCTGGCGCGCATTTCGATCCTGGCGCTGGTCGAGCAGTATCTGACCTTTGTCGAGACGGCGAGGGCGCTCAGGCTGGAGCTTGCCGCCGACTATCTGGTGATGGCGGCGTGGCTGGCCTTCCTCAAGTCCAAGCTCCTGATTCCCAAGCAACCCGGCGACGAGGGCGAAAGCGGTGAGGAACTGGCGGCGGTGCTGCAGTTCCGCCTGAAGCGGCTGGAAGCCATGCGCGACGCCTCAGCGCGTCTGGTCAACCGCAACCGGCTCGGCCGCGATGTGTTCGCGCGCGGCATGCCGGAAATGGTCATCGTCGAAAAGCGTAACGCCTATTCGGCCTCGCTCTACGATCTCTTGACCGCCTATGCCCAGCAACGCCAGAAGCAGGCGATCAACAATGTGACGATCGCCAGGCGCGGTGTCTGGTCGCTCAAGGATGCGCGCGACATCCTGACCCGCCTGGTCGGGGCTGCAAGCGATTGGACGGCGCTGGAAAGTTTTCTGATCGCATACATGACCAGCCCCGAGGAGCGGCGCACAGCAATCGCCAGTTCTTTTGCGGCAACATTGGAACTGGTGCGCGACGGCACGATGGACGTGCGGCAGGATCAGACGTTCGCGCCGATCTACCTGCGCGGGCGCACGCAGGCAATCAAGGCAGTCGAGGTGGCATCATGAGCGAACGCGCCAACGCTTCGGTTATCCCGTTCAAGGTCGGCGATGCACCCGAAGAGGAGTCGCTTTCCCGGGATCCGGCCGAGCAGCTACAGAACCCGGCCGAGCGGCTGTATCTGGCCGAGGCCGTGCGCATGGCCGAGGCGATCGTGTTCGCCAGCGCCGAACCCGTCAGCGAAAAGCAGCTCGCGGCACGCCTCCCTGACGGCATCAACATTGCCCTAGCCATGGCCGAGCTGCAGCAGATCTATGCGCGGCGCGGCGTCAATCTGGTGCGTGTCGGCGACGCCTGGGCGTTCCGCACCGCCGGCGACCTGGCTTTCCTGATGAGCCGCGATACCGTCCAGCAAAGGAAGCTCTCCCGCGCGGCTCTCGAAGTGCTGGCGATCATTGCCTATCACCAGCCGGTGACGCGTGCCGAGATCGAGGACATCCGCGGCGTCGAAACCTCGAAAGGTACGCTCGACACGCTGCTGGAAACGGAATGGGTGCGCATGCGCGGCCGGCGAAAGACGCCCGGACGCCCTGTGACCTACGGCACGACGGAGACCTTCCTCGACCATTTCGCGCTGGAAGAGATCCGCGATCTTCCTGGCATGGAGGAACTGAAGGGGGCTGGACTGCTTTCGGGCCGCATGCCGTCGAATTTCTCCATTCCGCAGCCGCCGGCCGATCCCGACGCATTGACCGACGACGAGGATGCGCTGACCGACATCGATCTCGAGGAACTCGGCCTGCTGACGCCGCGCGTCACGGAAGATTGACTGGCATTGGCGGCCAACTTGATGAGGATGCGCGGATTCGTAGCGGGCGTTCCCGTCGAAAATGCGTGACATCCGTCACCCTTTCATAAACTCTGTCGCAGTTGTGTTTGAATCCCAACGCGAAAACGCATAGATCATCGCCAGGGAAAACATTCGAGAGAGATTTGCTATGGGTTCATTTTCGATTTGGCATTGGCTGATCGTGCTGGTGATCGTGCTTTTGGTGTTCGGCCGCGGCAAGATTCCCGAGCTGATGGGCGATATGGCCAAGGGCATCAAGAGCTTCAAGAAGGGCATGGCCGACGACGAGGTTGCCGAAGACAAGCGCACCGTCGAACATCGTGCCGACGAGACCGTTGCGGCCGCGAAGGAAAAAGCCAGCAAGAGCTGAGCCCAAGGTTCTAGTCGGAACAGAGTGCCATGTTTGAAGTCGGCTGGACCGAAATGCTGGTCATCGCGATCGTCATGATCGTGGTCGTCGGACCCAAGGATTTGCCCAATATGCTGCGCACCTTCGGCCGCACGACGGCGAAGCTGCGCGCCATGGCGTCCGATTTCCAGAAACAGTTCAACGAGGCGCTGAAGGAAGCCGAGCTCGACGACGTCAAGAAGTCCGTCGACGAGCTCAGGGGCATGAGCCCGATGGCTGAGATCAGGAAGCAGCTCAATCCGTTCGAACAGGCCGCGGCCGACGTTCGCTCCGGCGTCGATGCGGCGATGAAGCCGAAGCCGGCAGCCGATCCGGCAAGCTCTGTCGCTTCGACCCCGCAAGCGGCCGAGCCGTTGAAGAACGGTGCAACGACCATGCCTGGCGTCAACGGGCCGGAAGCAGCGCCAGCAGCGCCGGTTTTTCCGGCAATGACCGACGAATCGGTGGTGACCTCGTCAGCGCCGGCGGAACCCGTTGCGGCGCCGAAGGCGTCCGCGGCGAAGAAACTAATCAAGCCTGCACCGGCAAAAGCGACGCCGGCTGCAAAAGCTTCGGCAAATGGTGCAAAGGTTGCCGCGAAGGCAGCGTCTGCGTCCAAGACGCAGGCGAAGGCCATGACGGCGGCACAGCCTGAAGCGCCCAGGGCCAAGACGCCCGCTGAGGCCAAGGCTGTCGCGGCCAAAGCCGTGGCGACCAAGACTGTAGCGACCAAGATGGGGGCGAAAGCCGAACCGAAGCTTGCAGCGGTGAAGAAGCCGGTGGCCAAGAAGACGGCGGGAGCCGCCAAGTGAGCGTTTCGGACACCGAAAAGGACGAGATCGAGAAATCGTCCGCGCCGCTGATGGAGCATCTGATCGAGTTGCGCCGGCGGCTGATCTGGTCGCTGGGCGGCTTCTTCGTTGCCTTCCTGGTCTGTTTCTTCTTCGCCAAGAAACTGTTCAACCTCCTGGTCGTGCCGTTCAAATGGGCGACGCAGTGGGCAGGGCTCGATCCGCACAAGGTCGAGCTGATCTACACGGCGCCACAGGAATTCTTCTTCACCCAGGTCAAGCTCGCCATGTTCGGCGGCATGGTGATCGCCTTTCCGCTGATCGCCACGCAGATCTACAAGTTCATCGCGCCCGGCCTGTACAAGAACGAGCGCAACGCCTTCCTGCCGTTCCTGATCGCATCGCCGATCCTGTTCCTGATGGGCGCATCGCTGGTCTATTTCTTCTTCACGCCGATGGTGATGTGGTTCTTCCTCGCCATGCAGCAGGCCGGCACCGACGATCAGGTGCAGATTTCGCTGCTGCCGAAGGTGTCGGAATATCTCAGCCTGATCATGACGCTGATCTTCTCCTTCGGCCTGGTGTTCCAGCTGCCGGTGGTGACCAGCCTGATGACACGGGTCGGCATGCTCTCGTCCAAGGGACTGGCCGAGAAGCGCAAATGGGCGATCGTCATTGCCTTCGTCGTCGCGGCGATACTGACGCCGCCCGATCCGATGAGTCAGATCGGCCTGGCCATCCCGACCATCCTTCTCTACGAGGTGTCCATCTGGGCTGCCCGGCTGATCGAGCGCGATCGGGAAAAGCAGCGCGTGGCACGCGAGAAGCAGGACGCGGCGGAAGAGGTGGCGGACAAAGCACCGGACGAGCCCCCGGCACCTGCCTCCTCATAGGCGACAGAGCGGCTGCAGCGGCGGAAAAACACAGTCGTCGCCCCGTCCTCTTGCATCGATCTCGGATGCGGTTTACGCCCTCTGGCTGAAACGCATCGCGCTCAAAGCGATGCGTTTCAGTTTTGTTTTGAGCATGTCGTTGTCCCAAATCGCTGTGCACTTTTGGGCGACATGCTACCCAGGAGCGTTTCAAACCATGCTTGACATCAAATGGATTCGCGACAACCCGAAGGCCCTTGTCGAGGCGCTGGTGAAGCGCTCGTGGTCGGCCGGTGAGGCGCAGTCCATGGTCGACGGGCTGATCGCCTCGGACGAGGCCCGGCGCGAGCACGTCACCGAGCTGCAGACCAAGCAGGAGCGCCGTAATGCCGCGTCGAAGGAGATCGGCAACGCCATGCGTTCGGGCGATGCCGCCTTGGCCGAGAAGCTGAAAGCCGAAGTCGGCGAGATCAAGGTCTTCATCCAGAACGGCGAGGCGCGCGAACGCGAGCTCGACAAGGCGCTGACCGATGCGCTGGCGGTGCTGCCCAATGTGCCGTTCGACGACGTGCCTGTCGGCAAGGACGAGCACGACAATGTCGTCAAGCACCTCGTCGGCAAGGTGCCGACGCGGCCGAACTGGGTGAAGGAGCATTTTGAGATCGGCGAAGCGCTCGGCATGATGGATTTCGAGCGCGCGGCAAAGCTGTCGGGCTCGCGCTTTACGGTGCTGAAAAGCGGACTGGCCCGGATGGAACGTGCGCTCGGCCAGTTCATGCTGGACCTGCATACGACCGAACATGGCTACGAAGAAGTCATCCCGCCGTTGATGGTCAAGGACGATGTTCTGTTCGGCACCAACCAATTGCCGAAGTTCGAGGAAGATCTGTTCTTCGCGCCGCACGGGGAGGGCAGGCTTGGCCTGATTCCCACCGCCGAGGTCCCACTCACCAACCTTGTGCGTGAAGAAATCACCGCGCATGAAAAACTGCCGCTGCGCTATACCGCGCTGACGCCGTGCTTCCGCTCGGAAGCACGGCGTCAGCGCGGTATAGCGCAGCGGCAGTTTTTCATGCGCGGTGATTTCTTCACGCACAAGGTTGGTGAGTG
>NZ_RZOM01001360.1:0-1314 GCF_003999175.1 Mesorhizobium sp. M7A.F.Ca.ET.027.03.2.1
AGATGAAGATCGCCATTGACAGCCGCCGCTCGAAGAATGTCGAGGCCAATGACCGGGACTACAGGACCAGCGTCGAAAAGCTCTATGCGGCGGGCGACGTGCGGCGCGGCCAGTCGCTGGTCGTCTGGGCGATCCGCGAGGGCCGCCAGGCGGCGCGCGCCATCGATGAGGCGCTGATGGGATCGAGCGTGCTGCCGCGCTGAGTCCGTCTCGAGACCCTACTTGTGCGGCCACCTGAAGGCGCTTTCCGCCCTTCCGCTGCCCCGGGCAGCTTACGGACTGATCGCCGTGGTCGTTTCGGTTGTGGCCCCGGCCGCAGGCTGCCGCCTTGGCGGCCAAGAAAAATCGTCGGCGCGGCCGGGCGAAGCAGCGCTGGGTTTAAGTGCTTGGGGTGACACGGCGTGATCTCCGCCGTTGGCGGGAACAGGGCAGTGCAATAGTACTGCCCTGTTCCTTTTGATCAGAGGCCAGTGCGGATTTCTTCGGCAAGCGCCCTCAACGTCGTCTCGACGTCATCGCCGTTTGCCATCTTCTGCATCGCCACGGCCCATGCGTTCATGGCTTCGCCGAAGCCGACACGCGGTGTGAAAGCCAGCGCGGCTTGATCCTGTATCTTTTTGAAGCTGTCAACGAAGTTGTTGAACTCGGGCTGCGAAGCGTACTTAGTCTAGGTATCGTCCTGCCAGGTCGACGTGCGCGGCGGATTGACGAGCTGGCCAGCAAGGGCACCCTTGAGCGCCACCTGCTTGGAGGTGGCCCACGGGATGAACAGCCAGGCCGTGCCCTTCTTTTCGGAAGCCGCGTTCATGGCGAGAGCCCAGATCCAGATGTCAGAATCCAAGCTCGTGGCGCTCGGTGCGTGCAGCGGCGGAGCGAAGGCGATCTTGCCGGATGCCGGCTTCCCCGCAACATCGTTCCAGAAGCCGAACATTTTTGAGTCGATCGTCATCGCGGTGCGGCCGGACGAGATGCCGTCCACGACCTGGTTCCAGTTATCATTGGCGAAGGAAGGAGCCGCGCACTTCTTGATCATGTCCGAATGTAGTCGTATCCAGCATCGGTAAGCTTCGGATCACTCAGGTATTTGTCCAGCAGGCGCCACTCGGAGCGAGGTCCTACGCGGGCTGAATGCCAGTGCCGAACACATCCCATGCTGGCGACTTCGTCGTCAGTTGGATCGTCATCTTGTTCCAGTAAGAATCGTCTGGGTAGAGTTCCGGCGTGACCTTGATGCCGGGTCAGCTTCTCGAACTCCGGAAAGTTGCGCAGCGAGAGCATCCGCATAGGGGTGGATGTCGTAGGCCCAAGTTATGC
>NZ_RZOM01001361.1:0-1313 GCF_003999175.1 Mesorhizobium sp. M7A.F.Ca.ET.027.03.2.1
CACCTTCATCATCGCCGGCCAGACGATGATCTCCAGCGGTTTTGGCGCCTCGGTCGGGCTGGAAGCCGGCTATACGCAGGTTGGCTCCGGGCTGGCATCGCGGCTGGCGGGCATCTTCAGGCTGCGCCGCAACGATGTCCGCATCCTGGTCGGCTGTGGTGCGGCCGGCGCCATCGCCGCCGCCTTCGATGCACCGCTGACCGGCGCCTTCTACGGCTTCGAATTGGTCATCGGCATCTACTCGGTCGCCAATGTCGCGCCAGTCTTGACAGCCGCGATCTGCGCCTCGCTGACGGCGGAGATGTTCGGCGGCGTGCCGTTTCCGCTCGAGCTTTCGGGTCTGCCGGCGCTCACCGCCAGCCAGTATGTGCCGTTCCTGCTGCTCGGCCTGCTCGGCGGTGCCGCCTCGATCGCCATCATGCATCTGGTGACACTGATCGAACGTGGTTTCGCCAGGCTGTCGATCGACGCGGCGTTGCGCCCCGTGATTGGCGGCGTCATCGTCGGGCTGCTGGGTCTTATCACCCCGCAGGTGCTGTCCAGCGGCCATGGCGCGCTGCATCGCGAATTCTCGATGAATTACGGGCTGGCCGTGGTGGCCAGCGTCTTCGTGCTCAAGCTGGCGGCGTCGGCGGTGTCGCTGGGGTCGGGTTTTCGCGGCGGATTGTTCTTCGCCTCGCTGTTCCTCGGCGCGCTGCTCGGCAAGGCGTTCGCGGATGTGATGCTTGTTATTTCTCCGGCAACCGGCATCGACCCTGCCGTCGCCGCCGTCGTCGGCATGACGTCGCTCGCCGTCGGTGTCGTCGGCGGTCCGCTGACGATGACCTTCCTGGCGCTGGAATCGACCCGCGACCTGACGCTGACCGGCGTTGTGCTGGCCGCCTCGATCATGTCGGCGATCCTGGTGCGCGAAACCTTCGGCTACTCGTTCTCGACATGGCGCTTCCATCTGCGCGGCGAGACCATCCGCAGCGCCCACGATGTTGGCTGGATGCGCAGCCTCACAGTCGGCTCGATGATGCGCAAGGACATCAAGACCATCTATGCCTCGACGACGCTGGCAGCCTTCCGCAAGCAAGTGCCGCTCGGCTCTGCCCAGCGGGTCATCGCCGTCGACGCGGGCGACCACTATGTCGGCGTGCTGATCGTGGCCGAACTGCACAGCGATCCTTCCGATGGCGAGGTGCCGGTGCGCGATCTTGCCAAATACAAGGACGCGGTGCTGGTGCCGAGCATGAACGTGCAGGCCGCCGCGGAAACATTCCAGCGGGCGGGCGCCGAAGAACTCGCTGTCGTCGAGGATTTCACCGACC
>NZ_RZOM01001362.1:0-1307 GCF_003999175.1 Mesorhizobium sp. M7A.F.Ca.ET.027.03.2.1
TCCCAGCACCTCGCCAAGTTGCGGGCGCTCGACCTAGTCGAGACCCGCCGCGACCGGCAGATGATCTACTACTCCTGCAAATCCGACGCCGTGCGAGAACTGCTTGTCATGCTGGACGGCATTTTCGGCAGCGGCAAGGATGATCTGTCCCAGATGGCGCACCGTTTGCGCCGTGCTGGAACCTGACCACATAGCGCCGATCTCGCCGGCGATTTCAGAGCGACATGCGCCCATCCGGGGCGTACAGAGCTGGCTGACTGTCCCGAATCGTCGCATCGTGCTTTCCAAACAAGGTTAGCGCCGGGAAGCGGTCCGGATTTTCGGGCCGATGCGACGGTCGCGAGGAATGCATGGATCCCATTCGCATCGACGACCCGCAAGATCCGCGCGTCGCTGCCTATCTCGACATTCGCGAGCGTGACCTCGCCGGCCGGCAAGGCCGCTTCGTCGCCGAAGGCAAGGTGGTGCTCGACCTGCTGCTCTCGACCGGGCGCTTTGCCGCCGAATCGATCCTGGTCCTGGAAAACCGGCTGGCAGGTCTCGACAACATCCTGAGCAAGGCGCCCGCCGACCTCCCGGTCTATGTCGCCACCAGCGCGGTGATGGACGCTATCGCCGGATTTCATATGCATCGCGGCATCCTGGCCATTGGCCGCAAGGGAGAGCCGCAGCCGGCCGAAGACCTGCTCGACGGCTTGCCGCCTCGGGCGCTGGTCGTGGTGCTCGTCGGCATCGCCAACCATGACAATGTGGGCTCGATCTTCCGCAATGCCGCCGCCTTTGGCGCTGACGCGGTTCTGCTGGATGCGACATGCTGCGACCCGCTCTATCGCAAGGCGATCCGCGTTTCGGTCGGCGCCGCGCTCAAGATCCCCTTCGCATCGTTCTCCGACACCGCCGGCTTCACAACGATGCTCGCCCGACGTGGCTTCGAACAATTCGCGCTGTCGCCACGCGGGAAGACCGACATCCGCGATGCGCAGCGCAGCAAGCGCCTGGCGCTCTATCTCGGCACCGAGGGCGAAGGCTTGCCGGGCAACCTGCTCGCAAGCCTGCGCAACGTGCGGATCACCATGGCGGAAGGCTTCGACAGCCTGAATGTCGCCGCGGCTTCAGCCATTGCGCTGCATCATTTTTCGGCCAGAGCAATTCCAGGAAAAGTGTGAAGCGGTTTTCCGTCCAGAATTGCGTCAAAGCAAAGAGTTAGGGCATTTCGCCGTTTCCGTGAAACGGTGAAATGCTCTAAGGAGGCCTGATTCAGCTTGTCGCGTCAGCCTTCTGCAGCGCGCGCACGCGGTCGGCAAGAC
>NZ_RZOM01001363.1:0-1307 GCF_003999175.1 Mesorhizobium sp. M7A.F.Ca.ET.027.03.2.1
GGCCGTCGTGCAGGCCGCGCAGCCGGCGTTTGCCGCGTCGTGCGGTGGCTGGAGCGCCAAGATGGAGGAAGACGAGGGCGGCAGCGTGCTGACGGCTTCGGTCTGCGGCGGGCCGAAAGGCGATGCGCATATGATGCTCACCTGTTTCGACACGCCGGTGCTGAGCTACGATCTCGGTGCCGCCGGCCAGCAGCTGGAACCTGGCATCAGCGGTTCGTTCGCGTTCAAGGCCGACGGCAAGACGGTAACGAAGACACTGCAGCTGGAGGCCATGTACAACTACTTCGTGGTCAATCTGGCGAAAGCCGATCCGCTGCTCGACCTGCTGCGCGGCAAAGGCGATGTGTCGGTCAGTTCAGCCAAATATGGCGAGATCAGCTTTCCGCTGAAGGGCTCCAGCGCGGCCATCGGCAAGGTGCTGGCGCAGTGCGGCAAGGCCGGGCCAGCGGATGGGGATTGACGGGGCTCTACAGTTCGATGCCGGCGCACCAATGAGGCGGTTCTCGTTGGCTCACCGGGCTTGCTGCCGAACCACCCCACCCAGTCGCACCGTCGCGGCCATCAACTCCTCGTCCGAAAACCCCGAAAAACCCAGCACCAGACCTTGCCGAGGCGCCCCGCCGATGAACATTGAGGACAAGGCCCTGGCGCCGACACCCGCCGCCTTCGCCGCCTCGACGATCGCGGTGTCCGGCCCGGCGTCCTTCAGCGTCGCCATCAAATGCAACCCCTGTTCGGGCACGGTTACTTCGAGGGCATCGCCGCAATGCGCCTCCAGGCCGGCGACCAGGACGTCGCGCGCGGCCTGGACGCGGCGGCGCACGCGCCGGAGATGCGCGGCGAAATGGCCTTCGTTCAACAGGTCGGTCAGCGCGCCTTCGGCCAGCGTCGAGGGGAAGCGGTCGGAGCGCGCCCTGACCGCCATCACGGCATCGAGCAGCGCTTCGGGCACCACGACATAGCCGATGCGCAGGCCGGGGAAGAGGATTTTCGAGAAGGTGCCGAGATAGGCGACACGGTCTGAACCGTCCATGCCCTGCAGCGAGGTCAGCGGCGGGCCGGCATAGCGGAACTCGCTGTCGTAGTCGTCCTCGATGATCCAGGCCTCGATGCGCCGAGCCCAGTCGAGCAAAGCGAGACGGCGGCGCATCGTCATCGTCACGCCGAGCGGATATTGATGCGAGGGCGTGACATAGGCCGCGCGCGCCTTGGAGCACAGGCTTTCGCCGATCTCGGGATCGAGCCCTTCCGCGTCGACCGGTACCCCAAAAACCCTGGCGCCGCTGCCGGCCAGCACGGCCTGCGCC
>NZ_RZOM01001364.1:0-1306 GCF_003999175.1 Mesorhizobium sp. M7A.F.Ca.ET.027.03.2.1
CCTGACACGCATCGGGCCCAATGGCGAGGTGCTGCCGGATCTGGCCGAAAGCTGGACCATTTCCGATGATGGAAAGGTCTACACCTTCAAGCTGCACACCGGCGTGAAATTCCATGACGGCACCGACTTCGATGCCGGCGACGTGAAATTCTCGCTCGATCGAGCCCGCGCCGAAAATTCGGTCAACGCGCAAAAGGGCCTATTCGCGGCCATCGATACGATAGACGTCGTCGATCCGGCGACCGTCAAAGTGACGCTGAAGAACCCGCAGGGATCCTTCCTCTACAATATGGGCTGGGGTGACGCGGTGATCGTGGCGCCGGAATCGGCAGAGACCAACAAGGAGAAACCGATCGGCACCGGCCCGTTCAAGTTCCAGAGCTGGGCCAAGGGATCGTCGATCACGCTGGTCAAATCGGACAATTACTGGGGCACGCCGGCGTCCCTCGACAAGGCCGAATTCCGCATCGTGCCCGATGCCGCGGCCTATGTGCCGGCCCTGCTTTCCGGCGACATCCAGGCTTTCCCGTTCTTCGATGCCGACAGCCTCGCGCAGGTCAAGGACGATCCGCGCTTCAAGGTGGTGATCGGCTCGACCGAGGGTGAGACCATCCTGTCGATCAACAACAAGAAGCCTCCTTTCGACAAGTTGCAGGTGAGGCAGGCGATCTCCTACGCGCTCGATCGCAAGGCGATCATCGACGGCGCCTCGGCCGGCCTCGGCCAGCCGATCGGCTCGCACATGTCGCCGGCCAGCAAGGATTATGTCGACCTCACCGGCCGCTACCAGCATGATGTCGCCAAGGCCAAGGAATTGCTGAAAGAGGCAGGCCTCGAAAACGGCTTCAAGGCGACGCTGAAACTGCCGCCGCCCGCCTATGCCCGCCTCGGTGGCGAAATCATAGCCTCACAACTTCGCGACGTCGGCATCGATCTGGAGATCATCCCGGTCGAATGGGCGCAGTGGCTGGATCAGGTGTTCACCAAGAAGGATTACGACCTGACCATCGTCTCCCACACCGAGCCCAACGACATCGATATCTATTCGCGCAAGGACTATTACTTCAACTACGACAACCCGGCCTTCGACAAGGTGATTGCCGATCTCGGCGTCACCTCCGACGAAGCCAAGCGCAAGGAATTGCTGGGGCAGGCACAGAAGATCCTGGCGGACGATGCCGCGGTCGGCTTCCTCTACGAACTGCCCAAGGTCGGCGTCTGGGACGCCAAGCTGCAAGGCCTGTGGGAAAACGCCCCGATCCAGGCCAATGATTTGACCAAGGTGAAGTGGAGCGAGTGATCCCCC
>NZ_RZOM01001365.1:0-1305 GCF_003999175.1 Mesorhizobium sp. M7A.F.Ca.ET.027.03.2.1
ATGCAGGCCCGGCCACACAGCCAGGGCCAGCACGCCGACGACGAAGGCGTCCTGCAGCCTGAACCACAGCAGCGAGGCGCTGGCACGCATGATCGGTATGCCGAAGACCTGGCGCAGGAGCAGGGGAAATGCCGTCTCGCCGCCGCGGAAGGGCACGACGTTGATCATCGCATTGTGGATCAGAATGACGCGCAGGCAGGCGCCGAAACGGCCATGCACCTCCTCGCGGAACTCGTCGCAGACGCGCAGCGCGCGCAGCACGTAGGTGACGAACAGCGCAAGCGCCACGGCCGCGAAAGCGCCGGGCGTGATGCTCGCGAAAGCATCGCCCACCATCTTCCAGCGCGAGTCGCTGGCGACCCACGCTAGTAGGGCCAGGGTCACGATTATTGAGATTGCTCTTTTCAACCAATTCTCCGCCGGTTTCCACCGCCGAGTTCAAATGGCAGCACCGCGTGGCGCCCGAGTATCCCTACCGCCATCCGGGATCGGTTCGCCTGGCCCACCGGCTTGCCGAGTTTCGGCAGGAGAACGCGGCCGCCGAACCGTCGGGACAATATCCTGTCCAAGGCCCACAGCCCCAGACTGTCGCGGTTCTATGGACGGCTGATCCTATAGACCAGCAAATCGTCCGAATCCACAAGCTTGGTTGCGGTCTTGTCGAGATAGTCGATGACCCCGTCATGATGCTCGAGGAACAGCCGGTCCTGCTTGTCGGCGGCGTTCTTGGCCGTGCCGAACAGGTCCGCGCCTTGCGCGCGCAATTCCTCGAGCTGCGCGATCGCGGTGGCATCGTCCGCTACGAATTTCGACCATTCGACATCGCCGCCGCCAGGCGGGAACACCCAGCCACGCGCTCTGCTGTAGTAGACGGCGACGGGATCGCCGACCTCGGGCGCAATGGCGACGACGAGGTCGCCCGGCTGCGCTAACCGCGCCAGTTCGTCGCCAAGCAGCTTGCCATTCATGGCGATCGGCGTCTTCATTGTCCTGACAAGGGGAAAAGTCGACCAGACCAGCGTGACGGCCGCGATGCAGATCGCGCGCAGCACGACCGCCGGGGACAGAACGGGTCCCGATGCAAGCGTTGCCAGGAGAAACGCGCCGCGGCCGCAGAACATCGCGAATGGCACATGGAAGATGTGGTAGTTCCAGGGATTGCTGGTGATCTCGCGCGCTGCCGCCAGATAGACGACCATGGCCGCAGCCAGCCAAACATAAGGGATGGCCGAAAGAGTGGGTTGCTTGGGGTCTTCGACGGGTCTGGGCGGCAGCCAGAAACCGATCGCGATCAGCACCATGAAC
>NZ_RZOM01001366.1:0-1305 GCF_003999175.1 Mesorhizobium sp. M7A.F.Ca.ET.027.03.2.1
CTATCGCTATCGGCGGTAACAGTGAAATCCGGCGCCGTCATGGCGCCGCTTGCCGACAGCGCGAAGTCGACGCCACCGGCAACCGGCACGCCGACTGTCGGCGACAGCACGGAAACGTCGCCCAGTTTGCCCTTGATGTCGGCCTGGATGTCGGTGCCTTGCATGCTGGCCGTGCCGGCGGCGCTGAGCGTGCCGGAGGTGAATTCGATCGAATTGGCGGCGAAGGATCCCTGCGGATCGCGGGCCGCGCTGGCCGAGAATTTCACCCTAGCGCCGAGCACCGAGGCGATCTGCGGCGGAAAGGCCGTGGCCACGGCATCCGCGTTCATCTTGAGCTGCATCGACAGGTCGGCAAGCGCCACCGTCGCGGTCAGCGAAGCGTTGAGCGCGTCGGAACGCAGCGTGCCCTGGTCGATGGCAATGGCGTCCTTGCTGACCGACCCGGCCAGATCGACATCGATCTTGCCGGTGATCAGCGGCGCCAGCGTCGCCACGTCGGTGTTGAGGCCGCCCGCCTCCAGCTTGACGGTGACCGGCCCGGCGCGGTTCTGGATATCAAAACCGTCGGAATGGATCTGGGCCGCCAGGTCGTCCAGCCGCGTGCCGCCGGCGACGATGGAGACGAAGGAGGCGCCGACGTCGATGATCGGCGCCTTGCCGTCGCCGAAGGCCCGGGCGGTGGCATTGCTGATCGCCAGCGTGATCGGCTGCGCCTTGCTGCCGACGCTGATCACCACGGGCGGCCCCTTGGCGGCGAGTTCGACCGAGAGGTCGCTGGCGCCGGCAGGATCGACAATGCCGGTCGCGGTGCCGTGCACCGCATCGCTGTCGATGTTGGCGCGGTCGACACTGACGCCACCGGCCGATGTGGCGGTGCCGGCAATGTCGAAACTGGTCTTGCCGGCAAACAGCGGCTTGAGATTCTCAGGCAGGAAGCGAGCGAAATCGCCGTCGCCCTTGGCCTCGATATGATTGCCCTTGTCGGTCAGTTGGTGGCGACCCGTCAGCTGGGTGACGATCTTGCCGTCGACTGAGAACGTGCCGATGCCGTTCCAGTTGGCGAGCGGCCCGGTGCCCGAGACATCTATGTCGACCGGCGGCGTGTCGGGCAGCTTGAGCAGGTTGGCGATGATACCGCCTGCCGGCTCCGAGGCCTTCAGGTCGAGATCGAGCCTGTTGTCTGCCGGCGCAAAGTGGATCTTGGCGTCGACATTACCTTGCTTGCCGTCATGACGGGTGATGTTGAGCACCGTCTCGACCGCCAGTGGCGCGGCATCGGCCTTGACCGATCCCTTGGCCGCAAGC